>NZ_JALIHH010000309.1:0-293 GCF_022869435.1 Aeromonas sp. LsrichE-8G | reverse complement strand
TAAAATTAATAAATCACGCCATGCGGCCTACGTTTTGCACGTACATTTGGTGTTTATTACCAAGTATCGAAAGCCGATACTGGGGGATCTGCATCACGCTTCATTCGGTCAGTGTGCGGCAGAGGTTTGCAGAGATTTTGGTGCGGCACTGAAAGAGTGTGACGGAGAGGCTGATCATGTTCACATGCTGATAGAGTACGCGCCAACGGTGCAGCTATCGGTACTGGTGAACTCGTTAAAGGCGGTCACATCAAGGCGACTGCGTAATGAATTTCTGGACTTGAGAGGTGCTT
>NZ_JALIHH010000051.1:0-18653 GCF_022869435.1 Aeromonas sp. LsrichE-8G | reverse complement strand
AGCAAAAACCACGCGATGATCGTCATTGAGGATTTGAAGGTTGCCAGCATGTCAAAATCAGCAGCGGGCACGACCAGCCAGCCGGGGCGCAACGTCCGGGCAAAATCAGGGCTGAATCGTTCGATATTAGATCAGGGCTGGTTTGAACTGCGCCGCCAGCTCGAATACAAGCAGGCATGGCGAGGTGGTCAGGTGTTGGCGATAAACCCGGCCTACACCAGCCAGCAGTGCGCCTGTTGTGGGCATACTGCGAAGGATAACCGCCAGACGCAAAGCCAGTTTAAATGCGCTGCGTGTGGTTATGAGGCGAACGCCGATGTGAACAGCGCTCGCAATATTTTAGCGGCGGGACACGCCGTTTTAGCCTGTGGAGGCGTGGTGCAATCAGGCCGCCCGATGAAGCAGGAACCCGGTACTGCGCGAGCAGCTATCACCCAGTAATGGGAATCCCCCTCCTGTGACGCGAAGCGCTAAGGTGGGGGAGGATGTCAAGCTCAGCTTCAGCTCGCGCACATAGTGAGCCACCGTCTAGCCGTCTCATGCAGGAATACCCGTTGCAACTGCCAGCGAGACCAGCAGCTCTGCCGGGCCAGCGCCTCCAGGGAGAGCGGCTGATCCAGATTGGCATGGATGTAGTCGAGCACTCGCTCGATGCGGGTGAGGTGGGCGCGCGCCTCGGGTGCCGGCTCACGGAGTGGGTGGGGAGAAGTCGGTGTCATGATGCGCTTGAGACCACGCCAGCAGAGGGCGCTCTGGCCCGGGAGGGCCACATTAAACAGGGGTGTCGCGCCGACCGCAAGGCCGGCGCACCGCCTGGCTATTCATCCCGCCCCGCTCAGGGTAGACGGCTCTGGCCATGCTCGGCAAAGTGGCTGCGAAGGGCGCTGATCACCCGCCGCACCTTCTCCGGGATCTCCCGCTGGGGGGTGATGGCATGGATCTCCATGGGAGGGGCCAAAAAGCCCGGCAGCAGCACGAGCAATCGACCGGTGGCGATATCTTCTTCTATTTCACCTTCCGGTTGCAGCGAAATCCCCTGCCCTGCCAGGGTGAACTGGCGCAGGGGCAAGACGTTGTTGCACAGCACCCTGGGCTTGGGCTTGATCTTGTGGACCTCCCCCTTCTCGTCCAACAGCAGTATCCCACCCCCCAGCATGTCCGAGGCCAGCCAGTCGTGGGCCAGCAGATCCGCCGGGCTGCGCGGCGTGCCCTTGCGTGCCAGATAGGCGGGCGAGGCACACAGCAGCATCCGGGTCTGACCCAGTCTGCGCGCCACCAGGGTGGAATCTTCAAGCGTGCCGACCCGCAGCGCCACGTCGATGCGATCCTTGATGAGATCCCGCTTCTCGTCGTCGGCAATGATCTGGATGCCCAGGCCCGGGTGCGCCTGCAGCAGCGGCGAGAGCGCCCGCGCCAGGGGCTGGCCCGCCATCCCCACCGGCGCGGTGATCCGCACTTCTCCGAGCAGGCTGTCGCGCACCTCCGAGAGGCGCAGCTCGGTGTCGTTCAGGGTCTGCTGCAACGACTGGCAACCCTGCCACACCACTTCCCCCGCCTCGGTCAGGCTGAGGCGGCGGGTGGAGCGGTGCAGCAGGGGCAGGCCGAGCTGGCTCTCCAGTTGACTGATATGCTGGCTGACGGCAGACGGGGTCATGCCGAGGGCCTTGGCGGCGCCGGTCATGCTGCCCGCCTCCACCACGGCGGCGAAGATGGCGTAGCGTCTGAGCTGATCCATTATGAAGCCCTGCTTACAAGTGAATGCAATTTTAAGTGGATTATTAAATCACACTCGGGGGCGTAGGATAGCCCCATTCCCACAGTGAAGGAGAATTCCCATGAAGATTGCCCTCATCGGTGCCAGCGGTTTTGTCGGTTCAGCCATCCTCCAGGAGGCCGTCAGCCGCGGTCATCAGGTCACCGCCATCGTGCGTGACGTGAGCAAGGTCGCCGCTCACCCGCAAGTCACCACCGTGGCGGTGGACGCCCAGGACAGCCAGGCACTGGCCGGGGTGCTCAAGGGGCACGATCGGGTGATCAGTGCCTACAACCCGGGCTGGAGTGCCCCGGACATCTACGATCAGTACCTCAAGGGGGCCAGCGCCATCGTGGCCGCCGCCAACGACGCCGGGAGCTGGCTGCTGGTGGTCGGCGGTGCCGGCAGTCTGGAAATCGCCCCGGGCGTGCAGCTGGTGGACACCCCGGAGTTCCCGGCAGAGTGGAAGCAAGGGGCCCTCGCGGCCCGGGACGGTCTCACCGCCCTTCGCCGGGAAACCACCCTCGACTGGCGTTTCGTCTCCCCACCCGTGTTCCTCGAACCCGGCGAGAAGCGCGGCGGTTACCGCCTTGGCACGGATCAGGTGTTGTTCAGCGGCGAGCAGCCCGCGGGGATCACGGTCGGCGATCTGGCGGACGGGGTGCTGAACGAGGCGCAAGCACCGGCTCACCTGCGCCAGCGTTTCACCCTGGGTTATTGAGGAAAGGCGCGCCAGCAACCCTTCCCATGACAGTCACACGGAGGGAGGCGGATGCCTCCCTCCGCCTTTTCTCTCCCGCGTCTATCCCGTCACGCCAATGTCGCTCTCACCCGGTACGGCAGATCGCCGCCTGAGCCGCCCGTTGCTCGTTCCATTCGCTCAAGTCCGAATTACATTTCGAATTTTGTATATAACTAAGAATATTTTGTTGCTTCCACCTTATAACCTCGAACAGTAGCATCACCCTCAACCCAAACGGCGCCACTCAAGAAGAGTGCGCCCCGGTTTCGCAACACCCCGCACGCCGGGGCACGCAGACCCCGTTCACGGAAAGTGAGGAGATGCCCATGACCACCCCATCATTGCCGATCATCGATCTCGCCGCCCTCAAGGGCACCTCGGCTGCACGCAGCCAGATGCTGGCGCAGCTTGGTCAGGCCGCCCGCGAAGTGGGCTTTTTCTATCTGGTGGGCCATGATCTGAGCGAATCGGCGCGCCAGGAGACCCTGGCGCTCGCCGCCCGCTTCTTCGCCCTGCCACTTGAAGAAAAACGGGCGGTGCAGATGGTCCACTCCCCCCACTTTCGCGGCTACAACCAGGTGGGGGCAGAGCTCACCCGGGCACGGCCGGATCTGCGGGAGCAGTTCGATATCATGAATGAGGCCCAGGCCCTGCCTGTGGCGCACATTCGTGAACCCTGGCAGCGCCTCATCGGCCCCAATCAGTGGCCCGCCGCCCTGCCCGAGATGAAAACACGGCTGCTGGCATGGCAGGATCGACTGAGCGACATCACCCTCACCCTGCTGAACGCCTTCGCAGAGGTGCTGGGGCAGCCCGCCGGAGTATTTGATGAGAGCATTCGCGGTGCCCCCTACCAGCACATGAAGCTCATTCACTACCCCGGACAACCGGAAGGCAGCAGTGGTCAGGGGGTAGGTGCCCACAAGGATCCCGGCTACCTGACCCTGGTGATGCAGGACGATCACTCCGGGCTCGAGGTGGAGACGGCAGATGGCTGGATCCCCGCGCCCCCCCTGCCGGGCGCCCTGGTGGTCAACATCGGCGAGCTGCTGGAGCTCGCGTCCGACGGCTACCTCAAGGCCACCCTGCACCGGGTGGTGAGCCCGCCTCCCGGGGTATCGCGCCTCTCCTGCGCCTTCTTCATGGCGGCAAGGCTGGATGCGACTGTGCCACTGCTTAGCCTCTCCCCCGAGCTGGCGGCACTGGCCGAAGGGCCCCAGAGCGATCCCGCCAACCCGCTCTTTTATCAGGTGGGGGAAAACGTGCTCAAGGGGAGGCTGCGCTCCCACCCGGATGTGGCGGCCCGCCACTATGCAGGCGAGCCGCAGCGCGAGCCAGCGCTAGCCTGACAACACCGCCACACCACATTAGAAAAGGGGCGCGACGGCGCCCCGGATAACACAAGCAGTCGGGCAACAGCCTGGCAATGACGGAGTACAAAAATGAAATTCAAGACCATGAGCGTGCACAGCGGCCAGCGGATCGATCCCCAGACCGGCGCCCTCACCACCCCGCTCTACCAGAGCAGCACCTTCAGCTACTTCAACGCCCAGGCGGGCAAGGAGCGCTTCGCCGGTCAGGCGCCCGGCTTCATCTACAGCCGCTTTGGCAACCCCACCACTGCCGAACTGGAGCAGAAGCTGGCAGCCCTCGAAGGTGCAGATGAGGCACTGGTGGTGGCCAGCGGCATGGCGGCGGTGAGTGCCATCATGTATGCCCTGGCAGACAGCGGTGATGAAGTGGCCTATATCGGCCCCCTCTACGGCGGCACCGATGCCTTCCTCAAGCAGACCTTCAGCCGCGCCGGCATCAAGATCACCGCCTACGAGAGCGATCAGGCGCTGCTGGCCAACATCCGCCCCGCCACCAAGGTGGTACTCTTTGAAACCCTGACCAATCCCACCCTCAAGGTGGTGGATCCGCGGGTGGTGGTGGAGGCGGCCCGCAAGGTGGGCGCCATCACGGTATGTGACAACACCTTCCTCACCCCCTACCTGCTGCGCCCGCTCGAGCTTGGCATCGACATCGTCATGCACAGCGGCACCAAGTATCTGGGCGGTCACGGCGACATCATCGCCGGGGTGGTGGCGGGTCGTCATGAGCTGATGAAGTCGATTCGCACCGTGGCCCTCAAGCACATCGGCTCTCCCATCGGCCCACAGGAGGCCTACCTGCTGCAACGGGGGGTCAAGACCCTTCCCCTGCGCATGGATGCCCACCTGCACAACGCCCAGAAGGTGGCCGAGTTCCTGGATGCCCACCCGGCGGTGAAGAAGGTGATCTACCCGGGCCTTGCCAGCCATCCGGGCCACGATGCCCTCGGCGCCTTCGCCAGCGGCTTTGGCGGCATGGTGAGCATCGAGCTGGAAGGCGGGTTTGAGCGCTGCGCCACCCTGCTCGACAACCTGCAACTCTTCGTGCAGGCGGTGAGCCTCGGCGATCTCGAGAGCCTGGCCTGCCATCCGGCCAGCACCACCCACGCCGCCATGGACGAGGCGAGCCGCCTCGCCGCCGGAGTCAATGACGATCTCATCCGCTTCAGCATCGGGGTGGAAGACGCCGACGATCTGATTGCCGATCTGGCCGCCGCCCTGGCCCTCCTCTGATATCCAGTGGCGATCCGGGCGAATGACGCAATAAAAAAAGGGAAGGCAATGCCTTCCCTTTCTCTATTTCTGCCCGGCGCCCTCATCAGGCGTCGTGGTAATCCTGGCAGGCGCTCAGGGTGTTCTCCATCAGGCTGGCGACCGTCATGGGGCCCACGCCCCCCGGTACCGGCGTGATGAAGGCGGCGTGATTGCGCGCGGTCTCATACTCCACATCTCCCACCAGGGAGCCGTCCGCAAGGCGGTTGATGCCCACGTCGATCACCAGGGCACCGGGTTTGACCCACTCCCCCGGAATGAAGTTGGGCTTGCCCACCGCCACGACCAGCAAGTCGGCCCGGCGCACCTGGGTCTCCAGATCCTGGGTGAAGCGGTGACAGGTGGTGGTGGTGCAACCGGCCAGCAGCAGCTCCAGCGTCATGGGACGCCCCACGATGTTGGAAGCCCCGACCACCACCGCATGCAGACCGTGGGTCTTGACGCCGGTGGTCTCGATCAGGGTCATGATCCCCTTGGGTGTGCAGGGTCGCAGCGCCGGGATGCGCTGGGCCAGACGACCCACGTTGTAGGGATGGAAGCCATCAACGTCCTTGTCGGGACGAATGCGCTCCAGCACCTGGGTGGTATCGCAGTGGGCCGGCAAGGGCAACTGCACCAGGATGCCGTCTACTTCCGGATCCTCGTTGAGCTGGTCGATCAGGGACAGCAGCTCCGCTTGTGTCGCCGTGGCGCTGAGGTCATAGGAGCGGGAGACAAATCCCACCTCTTCACAAGCGCGACGTTTGCTGCCCACATAGACTTGGGAGGCCGGATCCAGCCCCACCAGGATCACCGCCAGACCCGGTGCCCGTTTCCCCTGCGCCAACCGCTGTTGGACTTGCGCGGCGACCTGATTGCGAATCGTTTGCGCAACCTGTTTTCCATCAATGATTTTGGCAGACATCGTTCTTCACTCACCATGTGTTCAACTGCGGCGCATTGTCGCATTTTTTTGGCGCGGGTGTTAGCGGCTCTCGCAGGGAGGGCAATAAGTAGGCACTTGAATTTACTGGCGGAAAAAGTCATTGACGCTGACTTTGGCGCTTGGGTATGATGCCCGCCCGTTGCCCAGTGGTGCCGCCGAAGGTATGCTGGATGGCGAATTTTCGGTGATTAGCGCAGCCCGGTAGCGCATCTGGTTTGGGACCAGAGGGTCAAAGGTTCGAATCCTTTATCACCGACCAGGTTCATCGGGAAATCCCCGGATTTCTTGATACAACGCGCCCTTAGCTCAGTCGGATAGAGCAACGGCCTTCTAAGCCGTGGGTCGCAGGTTCGAATCCTGCAGGGCGCGCCATTTAAAATGTGTTTTAAATCATTGAGTTATTGATGAAGAGTGTGACTTATCGTCCATTCGGCAGATTATCTCAGGATGACCTTGGCCAGGCCTTGGCAGACACAAAATGGCGATGATTTCAGTGGTGGTTGTAGCTCAGTTGGTAGAGTCCCGGATTGTGATTCCGGTTGTCGTGGGTTCGAGCCCCATCAGCCACCCCATTATTTCTCTGTTGTTGCTATCTGTTGCGTAAGAAAGGCTTTAATATGGCCAGCAACTCATCTGCAAGGCAGACTTCGCGCTATTTATGCGCGGCGATAAACCGGCCCCGCGCCAGTTTTTTTGTTTTAGCGAACAAAATAACGCCTATGGAGGCGGCCTATGTCTCTTCGTAATCCAGCTCGCAAGCAGCCCGCTCGCCAGCCCTCCCCCACGACGGGTAACCCCGCCCTCGATCTCTTCCACCGCAACTGGCAAGCGCTCGAAAAGCTACAGGCAAAAATCGACAAGCAAACCCTCAACGGCCGCGATATCTATCAGCGCTTCACCAGCGACATCGAACCCCTTGAGCGTCAACAATGCGAGCTCATCTTTGCCCTCACCAAGCGACTGACCGACTTTACGGCTCGCAAGAGCTTTACCCAGTGGCAACGGGAGACCTTGCACCACTGGATCCACGATCTCATCAACTATCTCGAGTCCAATCCGTTTCGTGGCGAGATGGATTTGGCCCCCCTCTATCACCAAATCCAAACCAATACCGCCCTGCACATGGATGACGAACAGCTCGACTATCAGTGTGATGAACTTACCCATATGCTGATGGAAACTTGTGGTCACTGCCCCGAAGACATCGACACCTTGCGCGATATGGTCAAAAACCCCGCTCTGTTGCACGAGTACCTGATAAACGCGGCGAAGCAGAAAATGGCCAACGGGAGTGACACCGCTGGTGAGGAAGAGGATGCCCTCTTCGACGATGATGAGTTGTTTGCCGATGAGTCCCCCTTCGGCGCTGAGCAGCAAGATGCTTTTGCCCACACGCGCACCCGTCGTGAGCAAGAGGAAGAGATGCGCATCGAACAGCTGTTCAGCAAATCCAGCCTCAAGCAGCTCTATCGCAAGCTCGCCCTGGCGCTGCACCCGGATCGGGAACCCGACCCCGCCATGCAGGCGGAAAAGACCCGCATCATGGGCCAACTCAGTCAGGCTTGGGAAAACAAAGAGATGTTCACCCTGTTACAGCTGGCCCACGCTCACCTACCCGAGTTCGATAACCTGCTCAGTGACGAGAACCTCGCTTACCTCAACCCGATGCTGAAACGCCAGCTACGCGAGCTCGAAGTCAGCTACTACGGCGGGCAAGACGGGCTAATGGGCGCGGTGCTGCACAAATTCAAGCAATCATCCAAGAAAAAGACCGAGCAGGCCTTTGCCGAACATCGGGACTATTTGCTGCGTGATATCGATCACCTGACTGCCCAGCTGGCCGAGATCACCACCCTGCAGACCCTCAAACCCTATCTGGCGGCCCGCTGGGATCAGCAGCAAATAAGGTGGCGTGAGGAAGAGGACGATATGGAATGGCTGTTTCGGTAACGGCCAGCGCTG
Source organism: Aeromonas sp. LsrichE-8G (assembly GCF_022869435.1). Taxonomy (NCBI): domain Bacteria; kingdom Pseudomonadati; phylum Pseudomonadota; class Gammaproteobacteria; order Aeromonadales; family Aeromonadaceae; genus Aeromonas; species Aeromonas sp. LsrichE-8G. Next base: position 10,626 of record NZ_JALIHH010000051.1, on the reverse strand, counting down.
ACCGACCATCTCCCCAAACAATCAAGGCGCCACTGGCGCCTTGATTGCTTTCACGCTGCTGGTTTTTACACTGATCGTGCTATCGGATAGCCAGCCTTAAATCAGGGTCACCTGACGCGCTTTGCCATCAGGCGCCAGCGCCTGTTCCTCATCGTGGATAGTTGTGAAGGGCTCAGGGGAAATGGCGGCTGCCGATGCGATTTTGCGCTGCTGATATTGGGCCAGACGCAAGTCCAGCAGCTCTTGCACCATGCGATGCAGAGGATCGATATCCTCCTCACTCACCGCGAAGCGTGGGCAGAAGCGATCCTCCCTTACCTCGAACCAGTACTCCCCCTTGGCGCCTGGATTGCCGCCACTGCTGAACTTGATCGGATTGCTCTTCCAGTAACTGAGCCAAGCCGGGCTGTCGGCGCTCAGGGCTTGCTGCTTGGCCGGCAGATCGAGACGGGCCAGCTCGGGATGCCGCTCGAACAGGTAACGGGAGTGGCTGGCCAGCGCTGCCAAGGTGGGTGGCTCACGCAGACCGTCGAGTTCGAGCAAGGCCAATAGCAGGATCAACTTGAAGCTCTTGTTGAGCACGGTGTTCTCCACCCCCGCACGCAGAAAGTCGCCGTGCCGGTTCAGCACGCGCAGCTCCTCCTCCCCCAGATCGCCCGCTTGGGCGAGCAGCTCAAACCAGCCCCCCTGTTTTTGGGTATCGAAACGCAGTTGCTCACCCAGCCGGGCAACCCAGGTTTGCCGCGCAGTGGGACGATAACCGAGGTACTCCTTGAGGATCTGATAGGTCTCAAGCAGAGTCGGTTGCTGCTGCCTTTTTAACAGCGCTAGCAACGGAAGCAGCTTGGGATCCAGATTGATAAAACAACCTGCCGCCAGCGTCATCGCCCCGTTTGCGTGCGTTGGCGAGTAGGTCAATTGCGTTTGCAGCAGCTGAGGCTTGTAGAGACACGCCTTGTGATTGCCCACCAGATCGATCACCACCAGGCGTTCTTTGCCTTGATAGAGGCGCAAGCCCCGCCCCAACTGTTGCAGGAACACGATGCGCGACTCGGTGGGACGCAGCATCAGCACGGTATCGATGGCGGGCAAGTCGGTGCCTTCGTTGAACAAATCTACCGAGAAGATGATATCGAGCTCGGCGGCGGCCAATTGCTCCTGGGCGGCTTGTCGCCCCTGACGGGAGCCCGCATAGACGGCTACCGCCCGCACTCCGGCTTGCTGGAAGACGCTGGCCATAAAATCGGCATGACGGGTCGAGATGCAGAAGGCCAGCGTGCGCTGCTGGCGTAAACGTCGCCACTGGCTAAGGGCGTGCTGAGCCCGCTTCTGACTGGCGAAGGCACTCTCCAGCGCATGGGGGTAAAACTGACCGTTGCGCCAAGGCAGCGCGGCATAGTCGATAGTGTCATCCAAAATGCCGTGATAGGTGAGCGGCACCAGCATCTTTTGCTCAATGGCGAGCGCCAGCCCCCGTTCAAAGACGAGATTGTTGTCGCACAGCGCCAGAATATCGGCCTGATCGGTGCGGTCAGGGGTCGCGGTCAGCCCGAGCAGGAAGCGGGGCTTGAAGTGGTTTAGCAAGCGCCGGTAGGAGGGTGAGGCGGCATGATGAAACTCATCGACCACCACGTAATCGAAGTGATCCGGTGCAAAGCGCAGCAGATGCCGACTCTTGCCCAGCGTCTGAATGGAGGCAAACAACCAGTCGGCCTCATCCTGCTGCTGACCGTGATAGAGGCCAGAATTTGCCTGCGGCGCCATGTGCAAGAAGGTCTGGCGCGCTTGGGTCAGGATCTCCTCCCGATGGGCAACAAACAGCAGGCGGGCCGCCTGCATCTGGCGCACATCAAAAGCCGCGAGCCAAGTCTTACCAAGGCCGGTCGCCATGACCACCACGCCCCGTTTATGCCCCTGTGCCCGCGCGGCTTGCAGCGCCATCAGCGCCTCTTGCTGCACGCTGTTGGGGATGGGGGCTTCACGCAGCTGCTCGGCGCTGCTGCGATGATCCCCGGTGAGCACCCGCAACTCCCGCAGCGCGCTCTGCCGATAGCGAGCGAGGTAGCCATCTATCCAGTCGTGGGTAAGGAGCACGACCCGCGCGTCTTGCGCCAGCCGCTCGATTTGAGCCGCGAGCTGACGCAGGCTGTGATGCGGCTCGCTGGGTCCGCTCGGCTCAGCCCTGAGCGACCAGTTCCACTCCAGCGACTCGGTAAGGGCGGCGGCAGAGATATTGCTGGAGCCGAGAAACGCCTGACCACCGAGCACCGCTGGCGACCCTTCCTGGCCAACTTGCTGGCCTAGGTACTGGGCTGCGTGCTGGACAAACAGATAGGACTTGAGGTGAAAACCGCGATTGCCCTGACTCTGGTAGATCAGCGCGCAAGAGCGAGCGGGATCAAATTTGAGCAACTCGCGCAGCGCCACCGGCTGGGTCACCTCCAGATAGTCCGAGGTGATCACCCGAAGCCGTGCTCCTCGCGCCAGCGCCTCGTGCAGGGCACCGCGCAACAACACCAGCCCGCTTTGGCGAATAAAGGAGACACACAACTCAATGCGGCTACCCTCGCCACAACGGGCGATGGCGTCCAGCAGATGTGGCAACAGGGGATCGTTGAACTCCGGATCCCCCGCCTCTCCCCCGCTGATGAGCACGGGTGCACTCATGACCCGACCTTGCGCACGATGGCGTTAAGCCAACACTCCTGCTCGCGGCCGGGGCGTCGATCCGCAGTCTGCCAGATCTCGACCTCGCTCAGCGGCAACGGCGTTATCAGGGCTTGCAGCCCCGCCTCATCCAACTGGGTGAAGGCTCGGCCATCGCGCTCGGTCTCGTCTACCCCATATTTGAACGAGCAATAGAGCAGACCACCGTCGGCGAGTTGCTGGCACAGATGGACCATTACGGCATCCAATTCGGCACGGGGAACATGCAGCAGACTGGCACAGGCCCAGATGGCATCGACCGGCGCGGGAGCCACGAACTGATCGAAACGGCACAGTTGCACCGGCTGACCAAGCAGGCGCTCGGCGCGCAGGGCCAGCTCCGCGCTGGCATCGAACGCAGTGACCTGAAAGCCCTGCTCTCGGAAGTAGAGACTGTCCCGACCAGAGCCGCAGCCCGCATCGACGATATGAGCGCCGGGAGCGAGCAGAGGCAGGAAGCGCTGGTAAAGCGGCTGCATATCGACCGACAGCGTGCCTTCGACGAAGCTATCGGCGTGTTGGTTGTAGTAATCGATAGACATAGTAAGCAGGCACCTAGCAGAAAACGCTCAGATTAACAGAGAGTTAGGGGTAAAAAAATCGAGTCAGTGCCATTTCAGACAATCCGCAGTACGGGAAGGCCAACTGGCACCTTCTTCGCTATTCATAAATGTTCTATTGACCCTAACGGCGCTCAGTTCATGCTATCAAAAAGAGTGTTATTCTAAGCCTGAGAGCACGGTAGCTCTATGAAGCCAGATCACCAAATCGATCATTTCTACTATTTGGCCAAGATGTACGCTGCGTCAGCGATTCATCATGGCGGTCTAATAGATCAGAACCACAGTCTGGGTTCACTTTGCGCCCAACACTGCTGGCGGTGTGCTCTGCCCATCACATCTAACTTGCCCCAAGGAGTTGGTGCGACAAGTTGTGCCATTGGAGGACCGCAGGTTGCCGAGGCTATCTTTACGCCAGGTGACGGTCTCGCCGGTGCTGGGATTGCTGACCCGTACATTGCCTAGACTATCTTTGCGGTAAGTGGTGCCTTCGCTGCTGCGCACATTGCCGAGAGAGTCTTTGCGCCAGGTGGTGCCGCTTTGCGAATCCCTGACGTTGCCGAGACTGTCCTTGCGCAGGGTGCCGCTATTGCCATCATCACACTGGTAGCGGGTATTACCGAGGCTGTCTTTGCGATAGGTACAGTCGGCGGCCCCGGCACTCTGGACCACCAGCAGTAACAGGGCACCAGCTAACACGCCGAGCGGGGGTAACGAAGGTGACATAAACATGCTCCTTGGTTGGGGCTGACTGGGACTCTCTTCAAGCGGGTCCAGTATATGCCGCCTCAATACCCATGCCGATACTGGTTACATACACATGTCGCATTTTGGAGCAGATGCGGGGTGTCTGATCACCGAGCCGGCGTTTATCGGCGGGGTTGTGGCTTGATGGTTGATTTGGGAAACAGCGCCCCTAATAGTGCTACATTTTGCCGAAAGCCTTGTGGTGTAAAGCATCTCTACCATCAGGTGGCAAAGCCTGACGTGGCAAGACTCAGACCTCGATGTGTGCTCAATGCCTCTTGTCGAGGCTGTACGAGTGCAGTGATCTACTATTCGGAACAGCTATTTAGTGTAGGAGGTGTGTTTATGACATTTCATAAAAATAGAAGCGCCGGGTATCACCCGGCGCTTCATCATCATAGTCTTGCAGACTTCACTTAGTAAAGGGTGCAACCCCAGCGGTAACTGCGCCCCAGCAACTGATACTCGGGACGCACGCTCTGACTCCAGGAGTCATCGCCACCCACCCCCATGTGGGCGCCATCGAGACATACCCACAGCCCCTCTTCGGCCACCAGATCGCTCTGGTGACGAGCGGCGGCCAGCTGTTGCTGACTGAAGCGGCTGGCACTGAAATGGAAGCTGCCGTTCACTGTCGTGCTGCCCAGCTGCAGCTGACGGGTATCGCAGCGCAAACCGTTGTCGCTCGGGAAGATGTAAGGGGTGTGCATGGCCTCCAGCGGCAAGCTCCAGTGCCCCAGATCGGCTCCCAGCAGGCGATCCGGATAGTTCTCGTGAGGACCGCGCCCCAGCCATTCGGCGCGCACCGGCACTTCGGCCAGATGGAGCAGCAGACCAATCCGCGGCAGCGACGGCAACGCCTGCGCCAGCTCAGTCTCTATCTCCAGGCTCATGGCGCCATCGTCGGTAAAACAGTGATGCCAGTGACTCACCAGCAGCAGCTCATCGTGGTGGAAGTAGCCATGACTGACCCGGATATCCCCTCCGGTGACCGAGATCCCCAAACAGCGGTGCTGCCATTGACCGAGGCCACACGCCTGCCAGCGGGCAATCCAGGAGTTGGGATCAGCGTGATCTGCCTCGCTGGTGCCGATGTCGTTGTCCAGCGGCGCCCGGTAGAAGTGATCCATGATCGGCGCCAGCAACTGCTCCTTCCCCGATTTTTGCCAACTGGTGATACGGCCGCTCTGCTTGTCGAGCCGCCACTGGCTGTTTGCGGCAGTGATCCGCCAACCATCCGGTTGCTCAGTCAGGATGGCGACAGCAGCGGGAGCTGGCAGGGAAAGAGGGGTCGGCAGGGTGAACTGCTGGCGGGCGACCTTGTGATCCGCCTGCGACCACAAGGTGGCTTGTGGCTGAATGATCGCCAGATCGAGCCAGGCCTGTGAGCCTGCCGCAAAGGTGGGCAGTGTCTCGCTCAGGGTCAACTCGACCACCCCTTGCGGTGCCAGCTCAAGGGAGATCTCCCCCTGCTGCTGCACATGGCCGTTCTCGCACAGCTGCCAGCAAAGCCGCTCGTTATCGGTTTCCCGGAACAGGTATTCGCTCTCGATCCGCACCCGCAGCGGGATGTGCTCAAGCAGGGTGAAGCGGAACGGCTGCTGGGCACGCTTCGCCTCGCACAAAGCGGGATGGGGGGTGCGATCAGGGAACAGCAGACCGTTGCAGCAGAACTGACGATCGTTTTGCACATCACCAAAATCGCCGCCATAACCCCAGTAGTGGCGACCATCGGCGGTGTATTTGTCGAGCCCCTGATCGACCCAATCCCAGACAAACCCGCCTTGCAGACGTGGATGATCGCGAAACGCCTGCCAGTAGTGGGCGTAGCCCCCCAGACTGTTCCCCATGGCGTGGGCATATTCACAGAGGATTAGTGGCCGGTGCTCGTCGGGCAGACCGATCCACTTGGCCAGCGCCCACTTGGTCACCGCCGGGAAGGGCTGATCCTGATGGGTTCTGGCATACATGGGGCAGATGATGTCGGTGGCCGGGGTATCGGCCCCGCCCCCCTCGTACTGCACCGGACGGCTCGGGTCGCTGCGCTTGATCCAGCCATACATGGCATCGTGGGCCGGGCCGTAACCCGACTCGTTGCCGAGCGACCAGATGATGATGGAGGGGTGGTTGAAATCCCGTGCCACCATGCGGGTGGCCCGCTCCAGAAAGGCATTGCTCCAGGCAGGATCCCGCGCCAGCCGCCCCATGGGGGTCATGCCGTGGGTCTCCAGATTCGCCTCGTCCACCACATAGAGACCGAGCCGATCGCAGAGGCGATAGAAGTCGGGGTGGTTGGGATAGTGGGAACAGCGCACCGCATTGAAGTTGTGCCGCTTCATCAGCAGCAGATCCCGCTCCATGGTGGCGCGATCAATGGCATAACCCTTGGCAGGGTGATGCTCGTGACGGTTGGCACCGCGAATAAGCAGCGGCTGACCGTTGACCCGCAGCAGGCCGCCACGGATCTCCACCACCCGAAAGCCCACATCACATGCCTCACTCTCGATAGCTTGGCCCTGCTCGTCCAGCAGGGTCAGGGTGAAGCGATAGAGATGGGGCGTCTCGGCGCTCCACTTGCGCGGCGCAGCCACGTCGAGCCACAGCTCGGCGCGATCGTCGTAAGCCCCTTTCTCATCAATGGCTTGGGTGCCGATCAGCTGGAGCAGGGTCGCGACCCGCTCGCTACCGTCATAGAGATTGGCCTCTACCGAGAGGCCAGCCCCATTGGCGACCTGCAGGGCAATCTTGAGACGGCCATCCCGATAGCAGGCATCCAGCTCGGGGGTCACCCGCATATCCATCAGATGGCGGGACGGTTTGTGCAGCAGGCTGACGGAGCGGAAGATCCCCGACAGCCACCACATATCCTGATCTTCCAGATAGGAGCCATCAGACCAACGTAGTACCAGCACCGCCAACCGGTTGCGACCGCTCTGCAGATATGGGGTCAGATCGAATTCGGCGGGCAGGCGGCTGTCCTGGGAGTAACCGACCCAGCGGCCGTTGCAGAAGAGGTGGAAGGCACTGCTCACCCCGTCGAAGATGATCCGGCTCTGTCCGCTTGCCAGCCAGTCGGCGGGCAGTTCGAACTCGCGGGAGTAGCAGCCAGTAGGATTCTCTGCTGGCACTCGGGGCGGATCGCAGGGAAAGGGGTACTTGATATTGGTGTAGATGGGGCCATCGGTGAGCGGCCGCGCAGCTGGATAGGCGGCATCCAGCTGCCAGTTGCCCGGCACTGTAATGGGGCAAGCATCCACCAGATCCTGCGCCAGCCAGCTCTCGGGCACCAATTCGGGAGCGGCAAAGAAGGAGAAGCGCCACTCGCCATCGAGCAAGAGACGGGAGGAAGAGGCCAGATCACCCCTGGCATCGGTTTCGCTGCGCCAGCTGAACATGGGGGTATGGGCGGGTAAACGATTTACACTGGTCACAGCCTGTGTTTGCCAATCGGCACGATAAATGATTTGTTGTAACGTCATACTGTTATTCATCTTTTATAACCTTTTTCAAATCTCTGATTACAAAACATTCGGTTAGTAACTGGCGGCTTTTTTTGAAACCATCGTTCTACCCTTTAACAGCCCAAGTGGCCCCATTCCTGAGAGGGTAAAAATAGAAATAAAGGTGAAAGTTGCGGCAATAATGCCCAATACCAAGTAGGTTTCACGAAAGCCCATCACCTCATACATAGAGCCAGCCCACACAGACATAAACATGGTTGCTAGCTGCTTGAAGAACTGATAGCCAATCAACCAGATAGTCGCACTAAAGCGAACATCAAATTCACTAGTGATGTACTTGAATGTGCCGACTAACAGGAATGGAACTTCCAACATATGCAGGGTTTTCAGCAAAATGACATGGCTAACTGTCTCGGCGAATGATGAGCCGATGATTCGAATAGACATGATGGTCCCAGCGATTAGCAGGGCATTTTTTCCGCCAATTCGATTCACAATCAGTGGGGCAAAAAACATGATGCTGGCGTTCAGTAACTCCCCCATAGTGGTGACATAACCAAAGTAACGAGTACCTTCTTCTTTTGTATCAAAGAATGCGGTAAAAAAGTTTGCAAATTGTTGATCAAATACGTCATACGTACATGCTACACCGATTACATAGAGGGTGAAAAACCAGAATTTTGCTTGTTTCAGCAACCTCATTGCCAGTTTTATGCTAAACCCTTTCTGATTGGCGCCAATACTATCTAACACCTCACTGGTGCTTCCACGACCAGGGTTTATAAAATAAAATAGAACCGCCATTACAACAGCAAAAGCAGACCCCATCCAGAACACGAACTCATTGTTAATGGTAAACATGATGCCTACGATAGAGGCACAGAGAGCCCAGCCTATTGCGCCAAACATCCTTGCACGGCCAAACTCGAACTGACTGGAGCGACTCACCTTCTCAACATAAGCCTCGATGGCTGGAGCCCCGCCTGCAAATACAAAACCTATGTACATGCCCCCTACGATAGAACCGAGATAGATGTTCAATTTCAGCAATGGTGCCAATACATAAAGAAAGAAGGGCGCGAAGAAGACCAGTAATCCGATGATTATCCAGAGCAAATGCTTTTTCAGCCCTAGCTTGTCAGAAACCAGCCCAAACACAGGCTGAAATAGAAGTGCAAATAAAGAAATTGTGCCGAAGACAATTCCAGTTTCAGCCTTGCTGATGCCATTTACATCATGTAACCAAATTGGAAAAAAAGGAAAGTAAGCTCCCATTATAAAGAAGTAAAGGAAGAATATGGCGCCAAACATTACCAAGTTTTTGTTCAATCCGAACAGTTTTTCAATGCTCATCAAGTATCCACCCATTTCACATAACAAGCCGACCATTTGAGCGAACCATCAAGATCCCCTCCCATGACAGCAAGAGTACGTACTAATGATGCAGCGTACTGTGACGAGAGATACAATTTATGCAATCGGTTACACTGCGACAGTGACAAGAACAACAAATAAGTGACCCAGATCACATAAAACTAATAAAAATCTACTTTTTTCATAAAAGATCGAGAAAGCGCTACCACAAGGTAAACTCATTAACGTAAGCATTGACTCATATACAGGACCTTAAGAAAACACTTCATTTGAAATTCCTTCTAAGGTCCTGTTCTGTATCGATTTTCGCTGCTTGGTTCGACGGGCATTTTTCGCCAAGTAAACGGCAGCCCATTCCAGACGCTCTCTTATTTCCACCAACACCCGATGAGCCACCGCTTCCAATAACGGGAACCACCAGGTTCCGCTATTTTTCGCCGCTTTCAGTGTGGATAAACCGTCCCCCATCAGCGTCTGAGCTACCCGTCTTTTCATCACCAGCGACAACAGGCTGGCCCACACCAGCCCCTCGGCAATGGCTTTCTGACCTGTCACAAAGCCCTTGAGCCGGTTGTGCGACTTCCACTCCTTAAACAGCAGCTCCACCTGCCAACGACAGCGGTACAGGCTCATCACCCGCTCTGCTGGCCATGCCTCTCGTGGCAGATTGGTCATCCAGATACAGAACCGTTTCTCCTCGGCAAACCAGCGTCGGATCAGCCGATACTCGAACTTGCCCGATTTCACCACCATATCCAGTACCTCTGCCCGACAGTGCCGCCGTCCAGCATCCTTGAGTGACAGGCCCGCCAGCTTCGGCACTTCCCGTTCGTCACCGCGCCATGCCCGGATAATCTTCGGGTTCAGGCTCTTACTACCCCTGACCAGATAGAAACCGCCCGCCTCGTTTAGTTTCGCAAAGTAGGCCATATCGATGTAACCCGCGTCCGCCAACAGCAGGCTGTTATTGAGCCGCTCGGGCTCAGGCAGGAACTGGCGCTCTGACGCCGTATCGGCAGAGACCTGCATGCAAACTGGACTTTGCTCCAATAGAGACATGAGCATATGACACTCGATTGCCGCCGGGCTAATGGTCTTGAACCTTCCCGGAAACACTTCGGCCAGGCTTTTGTGGACGGCAAAGGAAGTACCATCCTGCAACAACACCTGTTTGAATGCGCCAAGGGATGCAGTCTTCATCTGTTGGCCGATACGCAAGGCGATAGCCCGTTCAACCAGCGCCTTCATGAACAGGGCGAACGACGCTTTGCGCAACTGGTTGTGAAAGGGCTTGTAGGAAACCTGATGGGCATCAACCAGTTGCAAGGCATTGAAATGATGGTGCAATCCAGCGATACCATCGACCTGGTCGCAGCCAAGTGCCCGCAAGAGTGCAGTCACCAGCATGGCAGGCGTAATGGCTCGTTTGCGCAAGCAAAATTGGCAGTCACGGGCAATGCGGTCGAGTTCGGCAGGAGAGAGAAGTTGCTCAAGATAGTGGTTGGCATCGATAATGGTCATGGCTTCGTGCGTGGCGGTTTTGTTTGGCGATAAAATCAGATCACAATCGAAGCCATTTTTATATCTATTTCAATTGGTTGCTGCTAAAGATCCTGTACATGAGCATTGACTAGGGAAGGTGCGAACAAGTCCCTGATATGAGATCATGTTTGTCATCTGGAGCCATGGAACAGGGTTCATCATGAGTCATCAACTTACCTTCGCCGACAGTGAATTCAGCAGTAAGCGCCGTCAGACCAGAAAAGAGATTTTCTTGT
>NZ_JALIHH010000308.1:0-311 GCF_022869435.1 Aeromonas sp. LsrichE-8G | reverse complement strand
CACGCCGTCCGCCGGACGGTCAAACTCGTAACCCACCTTGCCCGCCGTGATGTCGGCATCGGTCAACAGGCGGTCGGCCTGGCCGCTCACCTTGAGGGTGTCCCCGGCCTTGGCATCGCCCGGCAGGCTCACTGCCACGTCCACCTTGCCGCTGATCTCGGTGTTGCTGATGGTGCCGTCGTTGTTCACGTCTTCGGTGATGACCACGGTCGGCGCACCGGTCGCGGTGGTGTCGCCCATGGTGGCGCTGTCGCTGCCCGGCAGCGAGACGTTGCCCGCCGCGTCCACGATGGTGGCGGTCACGGTCAGCG
>NZ_JALIHH010000050.1:0-27946 GCF_022869435.1 Aeromonas sp. LsrichE-8G | reverse complement strand
GGTTTGACAGGTGAGTCGATGCGAAAACAGGGCATCAACTTGACCGATGCCGATCAGGCAGAGTAAAAGAAAGACGCAGTTCCTGCGGGTAGAAAAATGGTGATCGGCATGATGTTATTGGCTGATCGACATGATGTTATTAGCCAAGCCAGTGGCCATTGTTACCTGGAATCAGTCGCCAGGAGCACTCTGGCTGGTTGGCCGCGGCTGATCTGCTGCGCTCTGAGGGCCTAGTGGATATCGCTGAGTATAGATGAGGGAGGGCGGAGGAAAGGCAAGGAGCGCTACTGTGGCTGCCTCTGGTGGGTATACAAACAGGTTATCAGTGATGCAGATGGCGTGATGTAGGCAGGATCGCTCAGGCTGATTCCATTTTCTGTTGTGTCGCGGGCATGGGGTGCACAAAAGAAAAGGGGACAGCAGATGCTGTCCCCTCAAGTCATTTCGTCCATTCCCTGAACTGCCATGCTCCCTGCAATCCTTGACGCTATCCTTTCCTTTGGAAATTCCCCTTCCCAATCCGTTGGGGTGTCCTGTGGCCTTCCTAGCCTGGCAATCTGTCCTGATTGCTTCACCCTCTCCTTCCTGGAGGTGTCCATTACCACATCCCGTGGTGTTCCTGCGTCATCCTGACTGATAACCATCCTGGCTATCACGCTTCATCTTGAAGCTGTTCCTGACCGCGTCTTGCGGTGTCCTTTCATCCTTGATGAGCGACAATCCGTGCCACTCAACCTCATCCTGAGGTATCCAACTACCGCATCCTGCGGTTGTCCTGTCGATCCTTGTGATAACCATCCTGGCTATCAACCCCATCCCGAGGTGTTCCTTGCCCACATCCTGCAGGCTATTCCTTGTTTATGCGCTGTTTCTGCATCCTGCCGAATCAGCTCGTCCTTGTGAGACCCATACTAAGGCAATTACGGGCTCGAACAAGGTGTGCATTCGGCTTGGATTCCGTGACATCCGGTGCAGAAATGGGCTTGTGTGGAATATTATCTACGTTTATCAGTTACTTAGATAGTTTCCATGGAAAGCATACCCAGTGCGGGATGGCTTCACGTACGGTTCAACACTGAGGGGTCTTACAGGGGGAATGGCAGATCTCTTACAAGCAGAAATCGGTAGGAAAACGATGGTGCAGCCGCTTCAATCAGGGGTGTAAGAGTTCAAAATTAATTGAATACTTATGCTTTAAAAGTAGACAAAAGCCGAGATAAATCTCGGCTTTGTATTGTCTGCTGGTTTCTTTAGCTGACCCTTGTCCCAGGAGTCGGGTAGGCCTTGCGCAGTGATTCGGGTGCAAGTACCTCCAGGTTGCCGCTCATGTTGTTCAGCCAGGAGCGGAACTCGGGCGTATCTTGCACTTCGGTCTCCACCACCACGCTGCGCTTGTCGTAACGGGTCATACGCGGGTTATGTCCCGGGATTTGTCCATCGATCAGGGTCGGGCAGTTGGCATCGATGCGCCCGACGAAGCGGATCGGACCGCTGACGTCCTGATAACCCTGGTCGCGGATTAGCTTCTGGATATTGAAGTCCTTCGGCTGGGTCGCGCTGAAGTTGGTCAACTCCACGTTCTTGATGTGATCGAACGGAATGCCGTAGACCTTGGGATCCAGCTCGGAGAGGGTACAGAGCAGGATGGGGCCATCGGGCTGGTTCAGGATGCCGAGGGGATTGATGCGGTCATAGCAGAGCCAGACAGTACGCTCCTTGATGACACGCTGGATCTCGGCGCTGAACTTGCGGCCACGCCAGAGGGCGTCGCGGATCAGGGTGCTGCGGCGGATCTCCGGATTGCCGGCGAAGGGGCGAGGTGACTGGTGCACGCTCTCCAGCCAGCGCTCGGCCAGTTCGCTCTGGCTGTCGCGGATCACCTGACCAGCCTTGTCGATCAGCGGGTTCAATTCGGTCAGCACGCTTGCCGGCAACAGTTGGCTTGCCTGGTCGCTCCAGGTTTTCAGGGCCACTGCCAGCGAGAGCGGCATGATGTTGGCAAAGTCATTGAGACCATGGCGCTCGAAGCACCAGCCATGAGGCTTGCTGCGCTCATCGGAGGTGAGGTCGAACAGTCCCATGCCGGACATCTCTTCCAGGTCCCGTTGCACGGTACGGAGACTGACGTGAATGCCTTCCTCTTCCAGTTTTACCTGGAGTTGGCTGGCGGTCAGCTTGTAAGGGCGGTGCGGGATGCAACGCGCCAAGGTCAGTTGTCGTAACAGCTTCTTACTCATGGTGCATGCCTTCACTGGTTTAGCGTTGAGTGTATCCTAGCCATGGCCTGCGACAGTCTATGTCGCAAGTTTTGCTGCGACAACTGTCGCCATTTTCATACATGAAGAAACAAGGCATTGATAAATAAAACAAAATAGCAATGAAAAGGGGTTGTTTGAGCCTTTTTTTATTGAAAACAAGTCTTGCGAGGATGCTCGCGACCAGGGTGACAGGAAGGAAATGGAAGCAGTAAGGAGGGGGAAGGTGGGAAGGAGGTGGGGGACGGGCCCCCACCTCGACACGTCGTTATGTCAGCCAGGACCAGGCTGATTTGGTGATGGCTGCGCCCACCATGTAGCCGAATACTGCGAGAGCGGCCACTCCGGCCACCAGCTTCTGACCGCGGGCAGGGCGCTTGAGCGCCATGACGCCCAGGCCGATGTAGATCACCAGGGCAATCAGCTTGGCCATCAACCAGGGCTGCTGGCTAGGGCTCATCTGCAGGGTCACCGCCAGCAGCACGCCAAACAGCAGCAGGAAGGTGTCGTTGATGTGGGGCAGCACCTTCAACCATTTCTGTTGCAGCCGCCCGCTGCCCGCCAGCGCCAGGCTCCAGCGGTAGAGGAAGAGCAGCAGGCTGACCAGGGCCAGGGTCATGTGAAGGTGTTTGAGCATGGGGTAATAGGCAATCATGTTGCTTCCTTGTCGTTGTCGGGCAGACCGCTGTTCCATTGATGGGCGTGGGTACGCTCCTGTCCTTCCTGATCGTCTTGCAGCAGGTCGGAGAGGATGTCGCGGTATTGCAGGCTCTTGTTGATATAGGTGTGCTCGTCGTCCAGGTAGTTGACCTGTTCCCGCAGCAGCCGGTTGTCATACTGCTTGAACATCTGCCCCGCACGCCAGGCCTGATTGGCCCTGAATCCCAAGAGGGTGAGTGCTTCTACCCCAAGATCCACGGCCGACCCCAGGGTTTCGCGGTGCACGCTGTCTATCCCGTGGCGCAGGATCTCGTGGGCATGGGGTCTGTCCTGGGCACGGGCCAGTATTCTGAGGTGCGGGAAGTGCTTTTTCACCATCTCGATCACTTCGAGGGAGGTGGCCGGGTCATTGAGGGAGAGCACCAGCAGTTTGGCCTTGTGGGCGCCGGCCGCGTGCAGCAGGTCGAGTCGGCTGGCATCCCCATAAAACACCTGGTAGCCGTACTTTCTCAGCATCTCTATCTGGCTGGCATCCTGCTCCAGGATGGTGGTGCCAATACCATGGCCGTGGAGCAGGCGCCCCACTATCTGACCGAAGCGACCGAAGCCGGCGATGATGACCGGGTGTTCCACCAGCTCGGGCTGTTCATGTTCGGGGGTGTCACTCTGGTTGCGGTAGTCGAACCAGGGCTGGATCACCCGATCGTTGAGGATAAGCAGCAGCGGTGTCAGCGCCATGGAGAGGGCGACGACCAGAGTCAGGAGTGAGATGGTGCTGCCCGGCAGTACCTTGTTCTGGGCGGCGAACGAGAACAGCACGAAGGCGAACTCCCCGCCCTGGGCCAGGGCCAGGGCGAAGGTCCAGCGCTGGTTCGGGGAGAGGCGAATGACAAAGCCGAGCCCCATCAGCACCAGCCACTTGAGCACCATCAGACCGATCACCAGTGCCGGGATCAACAGGGGATGGGCGGCAAAGAGGCTGAAGTCGATGCCGGCACCCACCGACATGAAGAAGAGGCCGAGCAGCAGCCCCTTGAACGGCTCTATGTCTGCTTCCAGCTCGTGGCGGTATTCGCTGTCCGCCAGCACCACGCCGGCGAGGAAGGAGCCGAGGGCGGGGGAGAGACCGACGGATTCCATCAGCACGGCGATGGCGATCACCAGCAGCAGGGCGGCAGCGACGAAGATCTCCCGCATGTGGGACTGGGCGATGGCGCGAAACACCGGCCGCATCAGGTAATGACCACCCAGCACGATGCCGGCGATGGCGGCCACCACCAGCAGGCCGTGCTGCCAGCCTGCCAGCTCTGAGCTGCCGCTGCTGGCGACCGGCGCGATGGCCAGCAGCGGCAGGATCGCCAGGATGGGGATGACGGCGATGTCCTGGAACAGCAGCACGGCGAAAGCGGAGCGGCCGCTTTCGCTCTGCATCAGTTTGCGCTCCTGCAGGCTCTGCAGCACGATGGCGGTGGAGGAGAGCGCAAGAATAAGACCGATGGCGAGCCCCTGCTGCCAGGGCAGACCCAAAAGATAACCCACCCCGGTCAGGGCGACACTGGTGAGCAGCACCTGCAGACCACCGGTGCCGAGGATGGGCCCTTTCAGTTGCCACAACAGGGCCGGGCGCAGCTCCAGACCGACCAGAAACAGCATCAGCACCACCCCGAACTCGGCGAAGTGCATCACGTCTTTCTGCTCGCCCACCAGACCAAGCAGGAAGGGACCTATGATGATCCCCGCCAGCAGGTAGCCAAGGACGGAGCCCAGCCCCCACAGCTTGGCCAGCGGGACGGCGATCACCGCCGCCGAGAGGTAGATCAGGGCATCAAACAGCAATCCATGTCCCATCAGCGGCTCCTCCTTAACATGATGAATGCCGGTGAGGGCTGGCCGGGCCTGCGCCCGGATCGAGTGTGTGTCATGGGAGTACCCCCAGCAGATCGCGCAGATAGGGGCTCTCGGCCAGTTGGACCGGGGTCAGCTGCTCGTCACGCAGGGCGCACAGCAGCTGGCGATAGTCCTGGCCGCAGCGGTGCAGCGCCTCGGGATCCTCGAGCTTGTGGAAAGAGTGCAGCACGAAAGGGGGCAGCCAGCGCATGCCGCACAGCTGTGCGGTCTGCTGGAAGGGGAGCAGGAAGTCGAGCAGCGGGCGCTGGTTGTAGCCGGCGCGGCAGTAGGATTCGGGGCCACCCCCCGTGGTGATGGCGCTGAGCCACTGCTTGCCGTTGAGGGCGTGGGCCTCGGGGCCGTAGGCATAGCCGTACTCCAGCACCAGGTCCATCCACTCTTTCATGATGGCCGGGCAGGAGTACCAGTAGAAGGGGTGCTGGAAGACGATGATGTCGTGCTCCGCCAGCAGGGCCTGTTCCCGTTTCACGTTGATGAACATGTCCGGATAGCGTTGGCAGAGATCGTGCAGGGTGATCCCCTCCAGCCCCTCGATGGCGTGCAGCAGTTGCTTGTTGGCCCGGGAACTCTGCAGTGCCGGGTGTGAAAAGATGACCAGAATGCGTTTCATGGGATTCCTGAAGAGGGTCTGCTGCCGGCACATGCGACAGACTGTGAGCTGAAACGTTATCAAGAAGCTCCCTGGCCCGCCAGTTCCGGGATCAGTGCGCGCAGCGCCGGATTCAGGGTCTGGTGGGCGGGGTAGCAGAGGCCGATGCGGCGGAACATCCGGGGGCCGCTCACGGGCAGGGTGCACAGGTCCGCTTCGTCCTCCACCAGCCCGTCGGGCAGGAAACTGATGCCCACCCCGGCCAGCACCAGCGCCATCACCAGCCCCTTGCTCTCGGCCTTGGCCACCAGATTGAGGGTGAGCCGGTCACAGGCCAGCAGGCCTATGGTTTGCTGATGGGCTTCGCAGGGGGGGCACTCAATGAAATCATGGTGTTGCAATTCAGCCAGCTCGATACGCGCCCTGCCCGCAAGAGGGTGTCCCCTGGGAACGCACAGCACGTACTCCTCTTCCCAGAGCGGCAGGAAGATCTCGTCCTCCCGGCGCAGGGCATCCAGGGTCAGTCGGCAGTCGGCCGGAGTGCCGTAATCGGAGAGGGTGAGATCCAACTCGGGCAGCACCCCCTGCACCCGCCGAAGCAATCCCGCCAGCCGACGTCGGCTGAGGTCGGCTGAGGTCGGGCATGATGGCCATGTTGAGTCTCGCACGCGTCGCCTTCTGGCGAAACAGGGTCGGCAGGCGACGCGCCTCTTCCACCAGCTTGACGGCGTGGGGATAGAGATAGTGGGCCGGATCCTTCGCTTCCACCCCCTTCTTGCCCCGGATGAAGAGGCTGTCCCCCAGGCTCTCTTCGAGCTGGCGAAGGCCGGCGGAGAGGGAGGGTTGGCTCACGTGGCAGCGGGCTGCCGCCGCCGTGATGTTCTTCTCTTCATAGATGGCGATGAAGAAGCGCAGCAATCTCAGGTCCAGCATGGGGATACCATAGTTAATTCAGATGATAACCAGCGGAAAACTATATTTATCGCCGATGGATGTAGCGACTATAGTGACTGGGTCCCGTGCTGGCCAGCCCTTGTTTGACGCCCATTTCAACGCATCAGAAGGAAAACTCCATGTCCAAGTCCCTCGTGGTGATCACCGGCGCGTCCGCCGGGATCGGTGCCGCCATTGCCCGCGCCTTCTCCGCCGCCGGCCATCCGCTGCTGTTGCTGGCCCGCCGGGTCGAGCCCATGCAGGCGCTGAACCTGCCCGATACCCTCTGCATCGGGGTCGATGTCACCGACACCGCCGCCATGAAGGCCGCCGTGGCGCAGGCGGAGGCGCAATTCGGCCCGGTGGGATGTCTGGTCAACAATGCCGGCGTCATGCTGCTGGGACAGGCCGACGTGCAGGATCCCGCCGAGTGGCAGCAGATGCTCAACATCAACGTGATGGGGGTTCTGAATGGCGTGCATGCGGTACTGGCCGGCATGAAGGCCCGCCGCAGCGGAACCATCATCAACATCAGCTCCATCGCCGGTCGCAAGACCTTCCCGAACCATGCCGCTTACTGCGCCACCAAGTTCGCCGTTCACGCCCTGACCGAGAATATCCGGGAAGAGGTGGCCGATGTCGGCGTGCGGATGGTGACCATCGCTCCGGGCGCGGTGGAGACCGAGCTGCTCAGCCACACCACGGACGAGAGCATCAAGGCGGGCTATCACGACTGGAAGGATCGGATGGGAGGCGTCATTGCACCCGAGGTGATCGCCGACGCCGTGCTCTACGCCTGGCACCAGCCGGCCAACGTCTGCGTGCGGGAGATCGTGCTGGCGGCCACCCGCCAGCAACCCTGATGCAGACGGGGGAGGGGTTGACCCTCCCCCTGGGCCAAGGGTTACCATAGGCCCTCTTTCGTCATTGAGTCGTCTCATGGTCCTGACCCGTCGCCAACTCGCTCGCGCCCGCCGCTGGCTCCCACTGTGGAGTCTGGTGCTGGTGCTGATGTCGTTTGGCAGCCGTGCGGCCACCGATCTCTGTACCCTGACGCCCCATTGCAGCCAGAGCGAGCGTACCCTGGAAAAAGCCATGCCCTGCGGCAGCTTCACCTCGGCGCTCGCCATGACGGTGCTCACCAGCGACAGCCTGACGGTTGCCCGGCTTGAGCCCGACAGGCCGACATACCTCTCTCCCTCTCTGTTCATGCCGGAGGCGCCCCTGAAGCGTCTCGAGCGTCCGCCCCGTCACCACGGCTGAGTCGAGTTTCCCTTTCCGGGCATTTCTTCTTAACCGAGGTGAGATATGTACAAGTCCCTTTTACTGGCCGTGCTGGCCGGTACCGTCAGTTTTTCTGCTCTGGCAACCGGGCAGATGACCGTCTACAAGTCCCAGTATTGCGGTTGCTGCAAGACCTGGATCAAGCACATGGAAGAGAACGGCTTTGAGGTCAAGGTCGTGGAAACCGAGCAGCTTGACCCGATCAAGCAGCAGCATGGCATCACCCCGCAGCTGGCCTCCTGCCACACCGGGGTGGTGAATGGCTATGTGGTGGAGGGGCATGTGCCCGCTGCCGACGTGCAGAAGCTGCTCAAGGAAAAACCGGCGATCCGCGGTCTGACCATTCCGGGGATGCCCCAGAGTGCGCCGGGCATGGATATTCCGGGGCAGCCCTATCAGGTGCTGAGCATCAGTGACGAGGGCGCGACCAAAGTCTGGTCGAGCTACCCCGGCTGATGGATGCTGACCGTGAGCAGACACACTTCCATCATGTGAGGCACACCTGAGCGAACCCGTGTCGCTCACGGTCAGGGAGGAGGGCCGCCATCGCGAGATGGCGGCCCTTTTTCGTCGATTTGGGGGGGAATGTCCGGGGAGCCCTTGCAACCCCGGGCGACAAGGGGCAGATTGATCGCCAATTTTTATTTTCTCAGGGACGCTTTTCCCACTGCCTGCCGGTGTGCCGTCTGGATGCGTGCAGCACCAGCGGGAGGGGCGGCCCTGTGACAGCGCAAAGGATGCGACATGTTCACCTTTTCCCGGGGGTTGCTGCTGGCTTGCCTGCTTGCTGCGCCCTGTTCCCATGCCAACGAAGAGTCCGCCATGCCTACAAGCGATACTTCCACCCAGCCTGTCATTGTCCCCCCGGTGGCTGCCAAGCACCCCCATACCCTGAAAAAACACGGGGACACGCGCGTCGACAACTACTACTGGCTGCGTGACGACGAGCGGCAGAAGCCCGAGGTGCTGGACTATCTCAAGGCCGAGAATGCCTACACCGAGGCCATGCTCGCACCGATCAAGCCGCTGCGCGAGCAGCTCTACAAGGAGATGGTGGCCCGTATTCCCCAGCAGGACGAGTCTGTCCCCTATGTGAAGAACGGCTACCGCTATCAGACCCGTTACGAGCCGGGCAAGGAGTACGCCATCTACTCCCGCAGCAAGGTGGAAGGGGACGGGGCGCCCACCCTGCTGCTGGATGGCAACCAGCGCGCCGAAGGCCACGAGTTCTATGCCCTCGGGGCGCTCGAGGTGAGCCGCAACAACCGCTGGCTGGCGGTGGCGGAAGATTATCTCTCCCGCCGTCAATACAGGATCCAGTTCCTCGATCTGGAGAGCGGCGCCTGGGCCGCCGACACCCTCGAGAACACCTCCGGCAACCTGGTGTGGGCCAACGACAGCAAGACGGTCTTCTATGTGCGCAAGCACCCCAAGACCCTGCTGCCCTACCAGGTCTATCGCCACGAGCTGGGCACGGATCCCGCGAAGGATACCCTGGTCTACGAGGAGAAGGACGACTCCTTCTATGTGAGCCTCTACGCCACCACCTCGGAAGATTTCATCGTCATCTCCCTCTCCAGCACCACCACCAGCGAGGCGCGCCTCATTGATGCCAATGTGCCGGGCCAGACGCCACGCCTGTTCCTGCCCCGTCAGGTGGATCACGAATACAGCCTGGATCACTACCGCGGTCGCTTCTATGTGCGCTCCAACAAGGACGGCAAGAACTTCGGCCTCTATGAGACCAAGGAGAGCCCGGTGGATCGCTGGAAGGCGGTGATCGCCCCCAATCCGGACGTGCTGCTGGAGAGCTATGCCCTGTTCAGGGACTGGCTGGTGCTGGAGGAGCGCAGCCAGGGGTTGACCCGGTTGCGTCAGGTCAACTGGCAGAGCGGCGAACAGAAGGAGATCGCCTTCGACGATCCCGCCTATGTCACCTGGCTTGCCTACAACCCGGAGCCGGACACCAGCGCCCTGCGCTATGGCTACTCCTCCATGACCACGCCGTCCTCCACCTATGAGCTCGACATGGACAGCGGCAAGCGGACTCTGCTCAAGCAGCAGCCGGTGGCGGGCTTCGTGCCTGCGCAATATGCCAGCGAGCGGCTCTGGATCACCGCCCGTGACGGCGTGGCCGTGCCGGTGTCGCTGGTCTATCGCAAGGACAAGTTCAAGAAGGCAGGGGGTGGTGCAGGCACCAATCCCCTGCTGGTCTACGGCTATGGCTCCTACGGCGCCAGCATGGACCCGGACTTCAGCAGCTCACGCCTGAGCCTGCTGGACCGGGGCTTCGTCTACGCCATCGCCCATATCCGGGGTGGCGAGGAGCTGGGCCGCACCTGGTATGAAGAGGGCAAGCTGCTCAAGAAGCAGAACACCTTCAACGACTTCATCGACGTGACCGAGGCGTTGGTGGCGCAAGGCTACGGCGCCAGGGATCAGGTCTATGCCATGGGAGGCAGCGCCGGCGGCCTGCTGATGGGGGCCGTCATCAACCAGGCGCCCCAGCTCTATCGCGGCGTGGTGGCCCAGGTGCCCTTCGTCGACGTGGTCACCACCATGCTGGACGAGTCCATTCCCCTCACCACAGGGGAGTATGACGAGTGGGGTAACCCGAACCAGAAGCGCTACTACGACTACATGAAGGCCTACAGCCCCTACGATCAGGTCAAGGCCCAGGCCTACCCGAATCTGCTGGTGAGCACGGGGCTGCACGACTCCCAGGTGCAGTACTGGGAGCCGGCCAAGTGGGTGGCCAAGCTGCGTGAGCTGAAGACGGACGACAACCAGTTGCTGCTCAGCACCGACATGGAGGCCGGTCATGGCGGCAAGTCGGGCCGTTTCAAGGCCTATGAGGACATCGCCCTGGAGTTCGCCTTCATTCTGGAGCTGGCCGGCAGCAAGGCGTGATGGCCGGGCCCAAATGAAATCAGCTTGTTACCAAACCCCGTTCCGGCAGCCCCGGATCGGGGTTTTTGCATCTTGGCGACAAAAGCGTCATTAACGTCGTGTTTATGCTGTTCAGTAAGCACTTCGCAATATAACGGACCAGGTTTCTAATCCTTGCCAGTCAAGGGTTGCGAAAGAATCTGGGCGTGCTTTTTATTGCTTCCCTTTGATAGTTCATGTAATTAATCTGCCCTTGAGAAATGAATGATCCGCTTCAAACTTCTCGCTATTTAAATCCGCCATTTTGCTGTTTTGTTTGATTTATGTTGGTGTTATGTGCTTAATCGGAGCGTTAATGCTTTTGAACTGACCCGTTTCTGGTCAGATCACCTCCGATCGGCATGACGCTGATTATCTCACCGCAGGATGATGGTGGCTTTTGGAAGGGCGCGTGCCGCTCGACCATTTCCTCGTACGAGGTCGTATAGGCGAACCCAGTCTTGATGCGGGTCTGTCTCATATTCTCCCGGGAAACGGGTGAAATAAATCAATGAAAAGGATGAAGAACATGAAAGGATTATCCTTGGCGTGCGCCTTGTCGGCGGCTCTGGTCGGTGTGTCGTTTGGTGGTCCGGTGCAAGCGCAGGAGCGCTTCGTGACCATAGGCACCGGCGGTCAGACCGGCGTCTACTACGTGGCGGGCCAGTCCATCTGCCGCTTCCTCAACCGCGGCGCCGCCGATCACCAGATCAAGTGCAACGCCCCGGCCAGTGGCGGCGGTGTTGCCAACGTCAACGGCATCCGCTCCGGCGAATTCAACTTCGGCATCATGCAGTCCGACCACCAGTACAAGGCGATGAAGGGCGTCGAGCCGTTCAAGGCCGAAGGTCCGATGGATGACATCCGCGCCGTCTTCTCCCTGCAGAGCGAAGTGTTCACCATCCTGGCCCGCAAGGACGCCAAGGTAGCCAGCTTCGACGACCTGAAGGGCAAGCGCGTCAACATCGGCAACCCGGGTTCCGGTCAGCGTGACACCTTTGAAGAGATCATGGCCGTGAAGGGCTGGGACAAATCCGCCTTCAGCCTGGTTTCCGAACTGAAACCCGCCGAGCAGGCCTCTGCCCTGGGTGACAACAACATCGACGCCATGAGCTACTTCGTCGGCCACCCGAACGGCGCCATCCAGGAAGCCTCCACCACCACGGACACCGTGCTGGTGCCGGTCACCGGCCCCGAAATCGGCAAGCTGCTGGCCGAGAAGAGCTACTACAGCAAGGCCGAGATCCCGGGTGGTCTCTACAAGGGCAGCCCGAACCCGACTCCGTCCATCGGTGGCAAGGCGGTGCTCTCCACCAGCGCCAAGGCTGACCCGGAAGTGGTCTACCAGCTGGTCAAGTCCGTGTTCGACAACCTGGACCGTTTCAAGCGCCTGCACCCGGCCTTCGCGGATCTGAAGGAAGCCGACATGATCAAGGTGGGTCTCTCCGCTCCGCTGCATGAAGGCGCTGTGCGTTACTACAAGGAACGTGGCTGGATGTAATCCGGCTGCGTCTTCGGATGTGCCCCGGACTCGCTCCTCCTTCGGGGGAGCGAGTCTCATTTATTGCAGTACCTACAGAGTCACACTATGCAGCAAACACAACAACAAGAGGCGTTCTCGGCCGAGGAGCTGATCGCCCAGGACGTCGGCGCCAGGCTGCCCGTCGGCCCCATGAGCTGGGTCATCGCGGGTCTTGCGCTGATCTGGTCCCTGTTCCAGCTCTGGATTGCCTCGCCGCTGCCCTTCTCCCTCGGCATCGGCGTCCTCAACGACACTGAAACACGCTCGATTCACCTGGCCTTCGCCATCCTGCTCGCCTACCTGGTGTTCCCCGCCATGCGCAGCTCGCCGCGAGACAGGGTTCCCCTTGCTGACATCGCCCTCGGCCTCGTCGGTGCCGCCGTCGCCAGCTATCTGTTCGTGATGTACCAGGAGCTTGCCCAGCGTCCCGGCAACCTGACCACCATGGACTTCGCGGTGGCCTGCGTCGGCATCCCGCTCCTGCTGGAAGCGGCCCGCCGCGCCCTGGGCCCGGCCCTGGCGGTCATCGCCATCGTCTTCCTGGCCTACAGCCTGGCCGGTCCCTGGATGCCTTCCCTGCTGGCCCACCGCGGGGTGAGCCTGCATGCGCTGGCCAACCACCAGTGGATCACCACCGAAGGGGTGTTCGGCATCGCCCTTGGGGTCTCCACCAGCTTCGTCTTCCTGTTCGTGCTGTTTGGCGCCCTGCTCGAGCGCGCCGGTGCGGGCCACTACTTCATCCAGCTCGCCTTCAGCCTGCTGGGTCACCTGCGCGGCGGCCCGGCCAAGGCGGCTGTGGTCGCCTCGGCCCTGACCGGCGTCATCTCCGGCTCCTCCATCGCCAACGTGGTGACCACGGGCACCTTCACCATCCCCATGATGAAACGGGTCGGTTTCTCCAAGGAGAAGGCCGGCGCGGTGGAAGTGGCCTCTTCGGTCAACGGCCAGATCATGCCGCCGGTCATGGGGGCTGCGGCCTTCCTGATGGTGGAATACGTGGGCATCCCCTATGTGGAGATCATCAAGCACGCCTTCCTGCCGGCGGCCATCTCCTACATCGCCCTGCTCTACATCGTGCACCTCGAGGCGCTCAAGCTCGGGATGCAGCCCATCGGCAACCGTCAGCCGCGCCCCTGGCTGCGTCGCCTGACCGGCTTCGCCTTCGGTGCCGCCCTCATCAGCGGCCTCTCCATGGCGGTCTACTACGGTCTGGGCTGGCTCAAGCCGGTACTGGGTGACTATGCCCTGCCGGGGATCAGCGTGCTGCTGGCCGTCGCCTATCTCGGACTGCTGAAGATCGCCGCGAGCAACGCGCCGCTGCCGGCGGAAGACCCGGACAAGCCGCTGGACGAGCTGCCCGAGACCCGCGCCGTGCTGCTCTCCGGCCTGCACTTCCTGCTGCCCGTGGTGGTGCTGGTGTGGTGTCTGATGGTGGAGCGCCTCTCCCCCGGCCTGTCGGCCTTCTGGGGTTCGGTGATGCTCATCATCATCCTGCTGACCCAGCGACCACTGCTGAACTGGCTGCGCACCGACGGCAAGCATGACTACGGCTCCTTCACCGATGGCGTGGTGGACCTGCGCGAGGGGCTGATTGCCGGTGCCCGCAACATGATCGGCATCGGCATTGCCACCGCCACTGCCGGTATCATCGTCGGGGCCGTCTCCCAGACCGGCGTCGGCCTGGTACTGGCGGATCTGGTGGAGTTCCTCTCCATGGGTAACCTGCTGCTCATGCTGATCCTCACCGCGCTGCTGAGCCTGATCCTCGGCATGGGGTTGCCGACCACCGCCAACTACATAGTGGTATCGAGCCTGCTGGCGCCGGTGATCGTCACCCTGGGGCAGCAGAACGGCCTCATCGTGCCGCTCATCGCGGTGCACCTGTTCGTCTTCTACTTCGGCATCATGGCGGATGTGACCCCGCCGGTGGGGCTGGCCTCGTTCGCCGCGGCCGCCGTCTCCAAGGGCGACCCCATCAAGACCGGGATCACGGCGTTCTACTACAGCCTGCGTACCGCGGCGCTGCCGTTCCTGTTCATCTTCAACACCGATCTGCTGCTCATCAACGTGGACTTCGCCCACGGCGTACTGATCTTCATCGTGGCCACCATCGCCATGCTGATCTTCGCTGCCGCCACCCAGGGCTTCTTCCTGGTGAAGAGCCGCTGGTACGAGAGCGTGCTGCTGCTGCTGGTGGCTTTCACCCTGTTCCGTCCTGGCTTCTGGATGGATCTGCTGCACGACCCGTATCGCGACACCGCCCCGGCCGAGCTGGTCCAGACCATGGGGCAGGTGGAGGCCGAAAGCACCCTGCGCCTGCGCATGGAAGGGGAAGATGCGGTGGGCAAGTTGCGCCGCTTCACCGTGCTGCTGCCGGTGCCTTCGGGCGTCAGTGGTGAGGACCGTCTGGCCAAGCTGGGGATCCAGACCTATGAGCAGGACGGCAAGATCCTGATCGACACCGTCACCTTCGGCAGCCAGGCCGCCGATCTGGGGCTGGAGATGGATCAGCAGATCCTGAGCGTCAAGGCGCCCACCGAGCGCTGGCCCAAGGAGCTGATGTGGCTGCCGGGCTTCCTGCTGTTCGGGGCCGTGGTCTGGCTGCAACGCCGCCGGGTCGCTCGACCCTGATCATCACCCAATAAAAAACGGCGCCTTCGGGCGCCGTTTTTTATGCTGGGCTGTGATGCCGGCCGCTTCGGTCCATCAGTCCAGGGCATCAGTTGGACTGGGTCTGCTTCTGTTTTTGCAGTTGGTCGAGGGTCTGCTGTTCCTGCGGGCTGAGGCCAAGCTGCTCGCAGGCTTGCTCAAAGCTGATGCCAAGGTGGCACATCATGATGTCGATGGCGGGCAGGTAGTTGGTCATAGCGTCTTCCATGGTGATCTTCCAGAGCTGTCTCTTATGCCCGAGCCACGAGGGAGGGGCAATTAGACTTTAGGTGTAGGGTGCCATATGTCTCACCCTCTGCCACTGGCCGGGGGAATTTGCTACTCTTGCGTGCACTAAAGGGGTTGCCGCCCGAGCGCGCGCAGTCGGTGAGGAGCAGGGTATGGTATTGAGTTTCTTGATCATCGCATCGGGCTGGTGGCACATCCGCGCGGCCTATGGCTCAGACTCCCGTCAGTTCTACATCAGCAAGCCCCTGACCATGCTGTTCATCATCGCCCTGGCGTTTGGCTACCAGAGTGACGATCACAATGGCTCCCATGCCTGGATCCTGCTCGGCCTCTGCCTCTCCCTGGCTGGCGACGTACTGCTGATGTTGCCACGGGATCGCTTCATCCAGGGGCTGGCGGCATTTCTTGTCGCGCACCTCTGCTACATCGTCGGTTTTGCCCAGGGCCCCCTGGTGCTCAAGCTGGTGGACGGCCTGCTGCTGCTGGGGCTGGCAGCCTTGGTGTTCGGCCTGCTGTGGGGCAGTCTTGGGGAGATGCGGATCCCCGTCTTCTGCTACATGCTGGTGATCATCGCCATGGCCTGGGTGGCCGCCGGCGCCTGGCATGCCTCCCTCACCGCCGGCAGCGCCGCCGCCCTGGTGGGGGCGCTGATGTTCCTCTTCTCCGACAGCATGCTGGCCCTCGACCGTTTCCGTCGTCCGTTCCCCCATGCCACGGCCTGGGTGATGACCAGCTACTTCGCCGCCCAGTTCCTGATCGCCGCCTCTCTGGCGGGCTGACCGGCAGGCAGCAATGAAAAACGGGCCTTCTGGCCCGTTTTGCTATTCCATCCCCACCGTTTTCACGCCTCGACCGGTTCTGCATCAGGCGCCCTCGGGGCCGGCTGCTTGAGCAGCAGCATCAGGGCGCTGGCGATGAGCAGGAAGATGCCCATCACGAAGAACACCTGGTTGTAGGCCATGATGGCCGCCTCGCGGCTGATGGTGTTCGACAGCATGGCTCTGGCCTGTTGCTGCGCCAGTGCCGGATCCGAGCCCTGAGCCATCATGCTCTGGGCCAGCTGCAGCAGGTAGCTCTGCCCCTCGATGCTGGTGGCGGCCAAGGTGCTGCCGATCTGGCTGACGTGGGTCCGGGTATCGTTGTCGATCAGGGTCGCGATGATGGCGATGCCGAAGGCGCCCCCCAGGTTGCGCAGCACGTTGAGCAGGGTGGAGGAGGAGGGGATCTCGTCCGGGGTCAGGCTGGCGGTCGCCACCAGGGAGAGGGGCACCATGATGAAGGGCTGCCCCAGCGCCCGTACGATGAGCGACTGGATCAGCTGGGGCCCGGCATAGTCGGCGCTCATGTTGACGTTCATAAAGCAGCTGACGGCGAACACCAGGAAGCCGAAGCTCACCAGATAGCGCGGGTCTATCTTGTGGGTCAATTTGGGCACCAGGGGCAGTACCAGCAGCTGGGGCAACCCCATCCACATCAGCACCTCGCCGATTTCCAGGGCGTTGTAGTTGTGGATCTGGGTCATGTAGAGGGGCAGCACATAGATGGAGCCCATCAGGGCCATGCCGAGCACCAGGTAGGCGAAGCAGGCCAGCGCGAAGCGCGGGTTGTGCAGCAGTCGCAGGTTGACCAGGGGGTGGCGGCGCAGCAGCTGGCTGATGACGAAGAACACCAGGGCCACCACGGAGATGACGGTGAGCCGCACGATGAAGCTGGAGCCGAACCAGTCCTCCCGGTTGCCCTCTTCCAGCACCACTTCCAGCAGACCCAGCCCCACCGCCATGGTGAGGATGCCGACGAGATCCACCCGCTTGATTACCTCCCAGTCCACCGGCTTCCGGTCCAGTCCGTGGGCCAGCATGGCCATCACCAGCAGTCCCGGTGGCACGTTCAGGTAGAAGATGTAGTGCCAGGACATCTGTTCCGTCAGCCAGCCCCCCAGGGTCGGGCCGATGGCGGGAGCGAAGGTGACGCACAGGCCAAACAGCGCCATGCCGGTGGCCCGCTTTTGCAGCGGCAACAGGCTGACGATGAGGGAGAAGGCCATAGGGATCAGGGCTCCGCCGGTGAAGCCCTGCAGCGCCCGAAAGACGATCATGCTGGTGAGGTTCCAGCTGAACGAGCAGAGCACGGAGGCGACGATGAAGGCGCCCGTGGTCCACAGCAGGTAGCGCCGCACGCTCAGCCCCCGGCTCAGCCAGCCGCTCAGGGGGATGGCGATCATCTCCGCCACCAGGTAGGAGGTGGAGATCCAGGAGCTTTCGCTCAGGGTGGCCGAGAGCGCCCCCTGAATGTCCTTCAGGGAGGCGTTGGTGATCTGGATGTCGAGGATGGCCATGAAGGCGCCGATAAGGCCCCCCATGACCGCGATCCAGTTGCGGCGTGGAATGGGTTCCATCAGTGGGCGGCCACCACGGGTTCAGGGGTGCGGGTATCCACTATCACCTCGGTAGAGAGGCCGGGCAGCAGCTTGCCCGCCAGCGCACCCGGCTCCGGGATGCGGATCTTGACCGGCACCCGCTGCACTATCTTGGTGAAGTTGCCGGTGGCGTTCTCCGGCGGCAGCAGGGCGAACTTGGCACCGGTGGCCGGCGCCAGGCTGTCGATGATCCCCTCGACCGGCTGATCCGGGTAGGCATCCAGGATCACCTCCACCTTCTGCCCCGGCTGCATGTGCTGCAACTGGGTCTCCTTGAAGTTCGCCTCGACCCATACCTGCTGCAGCGGCACCAGGCTGGCCACCTGCATGCCGGACTGGACATAGAGCCCGGCCCGCAGGCTGCGCTTGCCGATGATGCCGTCGGCCGGTGCCCGCAGCTCGGTGTAGCCGAGCTCCAGCCTGGCCTGTTCAAGCTGGGCCTCGCTCAGGGCCAGCTTGGCCTGGTTCTGCTTGGCTTCGGCATCCAGCACCAGCAGCCGCTCGCGGGCGGCCTGCAGGGCGGCTTTGGCCTCCTGCTCCTGGGCCTGGTTGACCTGCAAGCCGGCGCGCACCTCGTCCAGGCTGTCCTGGGAGCTGTAGTGGCGCTGATTGAGCTGGCTGACCCGGCGCACCTGCTGCTGGGCCCGGACCTGCTCGGCATTGGCCGAGCTGACTTTTGCCTCGGCCTGGCGGATGAGGCTCAACTGCTGGATACGGGTGGCGGCAAGGTTATCCGCCGTCGCCTGGTTGAGGTGCAGATCGGCCTCGGCCTCCGCCACCTTGGTCCTGTATTCGCGGTCGTCGAGCCGGGCGATGAGCTGGCCGGCCTTCACCGCCTGGTTGTCGGTCACCAGCACTTCGCTGATGTAGCCGGAGAGCTTGGAACCGATGCCGGTCACCTCGCTTTGCAGGTAGGCGTTGTCGGTGCTCTCGAAGTAGCGGCCATGCAGATACCAGTAACCGGCAAACAGCAGGCCGAGCAGGGCCAGCACCAGGGCGGCCAGCAGGGGGATCTTCTTGTGTTGACTCATGATATTGGTTTTCCTGAACTGTGGCGGGCAGGCTAACATCGTGCAACTGTTTCGATTAGTATCCATTCATGAGATATACAGTTTCACTGGTGAAACAATGGACCTGAATGCTGCCTTAATCCTCGTTCGTATCGTCGACAAGGGCTCCTTTACCGCCGCTGCCCAGGAGCTGGGCATGACCAAGGCGACGGTGAGCCGCCGCATTGCCGAGCTGGAGCAGCGTCTCGGCGCGCGGCTGCTCTATCGCTCCACCCGGCAGCTCACCCTGACGGAAGCCGGTGAACAATATTATCTACGCTGCAGCAAGGCGGTGGAGGAGCTGGCCCAGGCCGAGCTGATGCTCAGTGCCAGCCAGCAGGAGGTGACAGGGACCCTCAAGCTGGCGGTGCCCATCGAGACGGGACAGCTGGTGGTGGGCAGGCTGGTGGCGAACTTCCTGCAAGCCTATCCGGGCATGAAGGTGGAGCTGGAGCTGACCAACCGCATCGTGGATCCCATCAGCGAGGGGCTGGATGCCATCGTGCGGGTCGGCGACATGAGCGACTCCAACCTGGCGGCGCGGCGTCTCTGGAGCACCGAGCGGCTGCTGTGCGCCAGCCCGGACTATCTGGCGCGCCACCCGGTGATCCAGAGGCCCGCCGATCTGGTGCATCACGAGCGGATCGCGGTCAGCACGGGGTTCCTCGCCTCGCACTGGTGTTTCGAGCTGGATGATCGTGAAGTGCTGGTGGATCCCCCGTCCCGCTTCCAGGTCAACAACATCACCTGTGCCAGGGAGGCGGCGAAGGCGGGGCTGGGGCTGGCTTCCCTGCCCGCCATGCTGTGCCATGATGAGCTGGCGAACGGGACGCTGGTCTCCTTGCTGCCGGAGTGGCAGCAACCCAGGGTACCCATCTACCTGCTGTTTCCCGAGCGGCGCCTGATGCCGCGCAAGCTGAGGGCATTCATCGATTTTCTGGTGGCCAACGGCCCGGCTTACGGCATCGACAAGCTGCTGTGAAGAGCCCGATGCGGCGATGATTGAACTGGCAAGGGTTTCGAGGACAACGTATGGAGCGGTGGATGAATCTGTATCGGGCATCTCACTCCCGGAAGATGCTCGCCCTGGAATGATGGTAGTGCTGGTGATGACGGCACTGGCAAGGGTTTCGAGGACAACGTATGGAGCGGTGGATGAATCTGTATTGGGCATCGCACTCCCGGAAGATGCTTGCCCTGGAATGATGGTAGTGCTGGTGATGACGGCACTGGCAAGGGTTTCGAGGACAACGTATGGATCAGTGGATTAACTTGTATCGCGCCTCTCACTCCCTGGAGGCGCATGCCCTGAAAGGGGCCTTGGAGGTAGAGGGAGTCAGGGTGCGCCTCAGCGGCGAAGGGCTCTCCGGCGCGCTCGGGGAGCTGCCGGTGGATCTGCTGCAAGTGACCCTGATGGTGAACGAGCGGGATCGTCAGCGGGCGGGCCGGATCATCGAGCGCTACCAGCAGCGCCAGGGCAACGGCTGGCTGTGCGGCCAGTGCGGGGAGGAGAACGGCGCCAACTTCGATATCTGCTGGCGCTGCCATCACGATCCCCAGGATCATTGAACGCCCCTCGCGCCCTCAGCGCAGGGTGAAGTCGATGTCATCCCCCGCATGGGCATCGTGGTAGGTGGCGAGATCCAGCTCCTTCTCGCTGCGGGCGATGAGCACGGAGACCAGGATGTCGCCGGAGACGTTGACCGTGGTGCGCGCCATGTCGAGGATCCGGTCTATGCCGGCGATGAGCGCCACCCCTTCCAGCGGCAGTCCCACGGCAGTGAGGGTCAGGGTCAGCAGCATCAGCCCGGTACCGGGTGTGCCCGCCGTGCCGATGCTGGCCAGCGTGACGATGCTGATGATGGTCAGGTAGTCCACCAGATGCAGATCCACCCCGAAGGCCTGGGCCACGAACAGGGCGGTGACTCCCTGATAGAGGGCGGTGCCATCCATGTTGATGGTGGCGCCGATGGGCAGCACCTTGGCGGTGATGGCGGGGGAGACCCCGAGCCTGCGTTCGGCGCAGGCCAGGCTGATGGGCAGGGTACTGCTGCTTGAACTGCTGGTGAAGGCCACCGCCTGGGCATCGACGATGCTCTTGAAGTAGTGCAACGGGTTGAGGCGCGCCATCAGGAGCAGCAGGCTGCTGTAGACGCCGAGCACGTGGAGCAGGCAGCCGAGGTAGACGGCGCCGATCACCTTGAGCAGCGGCAACAGCAGGCTGACGCCGTACTTGCCGGTCATCCAGGCCATCAGGGCGCAGACGCCATAGGGGGCCAGGGCCATCACCATCTGGGTCAGCTTGAACATTCCCTCCGCCAATGAGGTAAAGAACAGGATGGCGGGGCGGCCGCGTCGTCCGGTGGCGTTGAGGGCGAGAGCGAGGGCCACGGCGAACACGATCACCTGCAATATCTTGCCATCGCCCATGGCCTGCACCGGGTTGCGCGGCACCAGGTGGCTCAGCACGCTGGCCAGGGTAGGTTGCTGCGCCATGGCGCCCCGTTCATAAGGACCCATGTTGGCGCCCATGCCCGGTTCCAGCAGCCAGCCCATCATCAGGCCGATGCAGATGGCGACGGCGGTGGAGCAGAGATAGAAGCCGATGGCCTTGCCGGCGATGCGGTCGAGCCGCTTGCCCTTGAGCAGGGCGGTGAGGCCTGCCAGGACGGAACAGAAGATGAGGGGCACCATCAGCATCTGGATGGTGTTGACGAACAGGACGCCGATGGGCTTGAGCAGCAGGGCCTGCTCGCTGAAGCAGAGCCCCAGACCTATCCCGGTCAGCATGCCGAGCAGGGTCTTCAACCAGAGCGGGCGACGGGTCCAGATCCGCCAGGGTTTGAAGACCAATCCATGGAACAGCATGACGCCAATGTCCTTATTTTCTGTCTGCGGTGGCAAAAAGGGGCGACAGTGTAGCCATCCCCCCGTCAGGTTGCCACATTATCGACAAAGCGGCGCTCACGACCAGCCCGCTGGCGTTAAAAAAGGCGTTTTGTTGGCCTATATCAAGAACCCTCTCCGGGCTTCGGGCTTTAATTGTCATCTGACATGATGATTAAAGAGGTTCGAAATGTCCCAATCGATACACGGTCACGAGGTGATGGAGATGATGCTGGAGCAGGAGAGTCCGTTTACCCGGGCCAGCCTCAGGGCGGCGATCGCCTCGCGCTTCGGTGCCGAGGCCCGGTTCCACACCTGCAGCGCCAGCGAGATGGACGCCGACGCCCTGATCGACTTCCTGGCCAGGCGCGGCAAGTTCATCGACTCGGAGTCAGGGTTCCAGACCCGCGCCGACAAGATCTGCAACCACGGATGATCGCCAGTGGCGAGCGCGGTGGGGCGCTCGCCGAATCCCGCCACCTTTGTTATATTTCGCCCTCCTTCCCCTCTTGTTGAAAGGTTCTGCCCGGGCGCTCTATGGACACATTCTCCGCTGCCGTCATGCTGTTTCTGATCATGGATCCGCTGGGCAACCTGCCGGTCTTCCTCTCCATCCTGCGCCATGTCGACCCCAAGCGTCGACGCAAGGTAATGCTGCGGGAGCTGTTGTTTTCACTGGTGATCATGATGGGCTTCCTGTTCGCCGGTCAG
Organism: Aeromonas sp. LsrichE-8G; assembly: GCF_022869435.1. Lineage (NCBI taxonomy): Bacteria > Pseudomonadati > Pseudomonadota > Gammaproteobacteria > Aeromonadales > Aeromonadaceae > Aeromonas > Aeromonas sp. LsrichE-8G. Next base: position 5,907 of record NZ_JALIHH010000050.1, on the reverse strand, counting down.
CAGATCCTGAGCTTCCTCAACCTGCGTCAGGAGGCGGTCAGCATCGCGGGGGGCATCATCCTCTTCCTCATCGCCATCAAGATGATCTTCCCGAGCCCCGGTGGCGTGACCGGGCTGGCGGCGGGGGAGGAGCCCTTCCTGGTGCCCATGGCCATCCCCATGATTGCGGGCCCCTCCATCCTGGCTTCCCTGCTGCTTCTGGCCAACCAGGAGCCGACCCGGATGGTGGACTGGTCATTGGCCCTGCTGATGGCCTGGGGGGCCAGCGCCGTGATCCTGATGTTCTACGAGCTGTTCAACAAGCTGCTGGGTGAGCGAGGACTCACCGCGGTGGAGCGGCTGATGGGCATGCTGCTGGTGATGATCTCGGTGCAGATGCTGCTGGACGGGGTGCACCACTATCTGGCGGTGACGGGTCAGAACTGACGGGGCGAATGCTGACGTCAATGTGAAACGGGGCTTCTTGAGCCCCGTTTTTTTTGCGCGTCAGGCGGCAGCGGCCGGGTCGTCCACCGAGGTTTCCAGCTTGCCCATGATGAGGGCGAGCAGGGTCTCCCGCAGCCAGCGATGGCCCGGATCCTCCTCGTGGCGCTGATGCCAGATGAGCAGGTGGGAGATGCTGTCTAGGGCGATGGGCAGCGGCAGCGGCACCAGGGGATAGACCTGGGTCGCGTGGCGGGCATAGAGCCGGGAGAGGGTCACTATCATGTCCGAGTGCATGCCCATGCGCAGGGCCGCCTCGAAGGAGGGCACGGTCGCCTCGATCCGGCGATAGAGATCCTGCTCCGCCAGCTTGTGATCCAGCATCCAGCGATCCCGCCCCTCGCAGTAGGTCTGCACATGAGGGTAGGCGAGGTAACGGGCGAGATCCCACTCGGGCTCCTGCAAGGCAGGGTGATCCCGTTGCACCAGGCAGGTGAGATCGTCGATGGTGAGCAGCCGCTGGCAGATGGCGTTGGGCAGGGTGTCGAGGCGAAAATCCGAATTGATGCAGTTCTCCCGCACCGTGAAGGCGATATCCACCTGGCCCTGGCTCATCTCGGTCAGGCTGTGCTCGGTCCACTCCTCGTAGCGCAGGCGGATGCCAGGGGCCTGACGCTTCAGCTCGCTCAGGTAGAGGGGGGCAAACAGGGTGAAGGCGCTGTCCATGCTGGCGATGACGAACTCCCGCTCCGTGCTGGCGGGATCGAAGTCCGGCGGCTGGATCAGGTTGTCCAGGGAGAGCAGTATGGGTTGTAGCTGCTGCTGGAGATCCAGGGCGCGGGGAGTGGGATCCATCCCGTAGGCCGAGCGCACGAACAGGGGATCGTCAAAGGTCTCCCGCAACCGTCCGAGGGCCTTGCTGACGGCGGACTGGCTCAGGTGCAAGCGGCGTGCAGCCCGGCTGCCGTTGCGCTCTTCCAGCAAGACTTGCAGGATTATCAACAAATTAAGGTCTATGCGTGCAAGCTGTTCCAGCAACATGATATGAATCCTCTTCAATTCCTAGATGAATATATACCATTTGTTTTCATATCTTGGCGATCCTATGCTCGACGGGTCTCTCGCCCTGGTGGCGGCTGGTACAGGATGTAGCGGTTGAGGGGACAAGTAGCACCGACTCATACGGCGGCCCATGGTCGCCGTATTTTTTTGCGCCTCGTCGCCGTTTTTGCGCGATTTTTTCGCCAACTTGCACCTGCCTTGATTTTGCCCAACAATCGGTACGCTTTCTTTTGATACAACCTCCAGGTATCTAACAGTCAGGAGTCTCCCTATGGGACTGGGTGGCATTCATATCTGGCATCTGCTGATCCTGCTCGTGGTCGTCGTCGTGGTGTTTGGCAGCAAACGCCTGGCTGGCGCCGGTGAGGATCTGGGCACTGCCATCAGGGATTTTCGCAACGCCTTGCGCGACGATGACAATATCCGGAATAAGTAGGAGTGAACGTATGTCTGTAGACGAGAAAGTGGAACTGAACGAGACCTGTGACAGTTGCGGCTGTTTCGCCGAAATTGGCACCATCATCGGCGAAGGTGACGACGTCATGGAGCTGGTGATCGAGGCTGCTGCAGAAGTCGACGCCCGCGAGAAATTTGCGGCTTACGAGGCGCTGGCCAAGCAGGTCACTGCCGAAGCCAAAAGCAGCAGCGAGCTGAGCCGGGGCCCGGATGGCGTGATCCTGAAGGCCCGCCTGCAATTCACCTGCACCGCCGAGAAGCTGATCTTCGAGATGCGCGCCCGCTCCCTCTGAGATCGTGATGACACGGCAGGCTTGCCTGCCGTCTTGCTCTGCCCCTCGCTTTTTCCCTCCCTTTGCGTTGTATAGTGAGTTATCCCACGGACGATCCGTTTTCCGTCCGGCATGCGCCGATCGGCAGAAGATCCCGCGACGCCCCATGACTTGGCGCAGGCGCCTTCTCTGACAGACCCGACGGTGCGCACCGGCCCACAGCGAGGTGGTTAAATCATGATGCGGCGATGGATCTGGGCCCTGCTGGCTCTCTGCTCTCTCCCTCTGCTGGCGGCGGATCTCAAGCCGCAGTTGCTGCCCCAGGCCGGTGATCTCGAACACATCCTGCAAAAAAAAGAGCTCAGGGCCCTGGTGGTCTATGAGCGGGGGTTTTTCTTTTTCGACAAGGGAGCCCAGTACGGCATCCTGGTCAATCAGCTTCAGGGATTCGAGCGTTGGTTGAACCAGACCTACCTGGCCAAGGAGAAGCTCAAGCTCAAGATCATTTATATCCCGGTGCGCCAGGACAAGCTGCTGGACTATCTGGCCGAGGGGCGCGGGGATCTGGTGGCCGCCAACCTGACGGTCACCCCCACCCGGCGCGAGCAGGTGACCTTCTCCCAGCCGCTGATCGCCCCCATCGAGGAGTGGGTGGTGAGCCAGCGGGATCTCCCTGCCTTCAATCGCATCACCCAGCTGTCCGGCCGGCGGATCTGGGTGCGAGCCAGCTCCAGTTATTTCGAGAGCCTGCACCAGCTCAACTGGCTGTTTCGGGAGCTGGGGTTGCCCCCGGTCTACATCGAGACGGTTCCCGAATACCTGCAGGATGGGGACCTGCTGGAGATGGTGTCAGCCGGGATCATTCCGCTGACGGTCACCGACAGCTTCAAGGGGCGGATCTGGCTCGACATGATTGGCGGCCTCAAGGCCCACAGGCTGATTCCGCTGCGGGACAAGGGGCGAAGCGCCTGGGCCCTGCGCAACAACAGCCCGGAGCTGCTCAAGGCGGTGAACGCCTACATCTCGGAGTCGAGCAAGCGGACCCTCTACAGTGACATGACATTGCGCCGCCTGCTGGCGCAAAGCGACCGCATGAGCAACATACTGGCGCCGGACCCGCTGGGGCGCCTGTCGACCATTCGCAAGGTACTGGAGGCCCAGGCGGACAAGTATCAGCTGGACTGGCTGATGCTGGCCGCGCTGGCTTACAAGGAGTCGGGGCTCAATCCCAATGTCGGCTCTCACCGGGGGGCCGTCGGCATCATGCAACTGCTGCCGAGTACCGGCAAGGAGGTGGGGATCCGAGGCGCCAGACTCACCAGTCTGGAGGGCAATGTGGAGGCGGCCTGTCGCTACATGCGGCTCATCCTGGACACCTACTTCAATGATCCCGGGATGGACAGGCTCAATCGCCATCTGTTCGCCCTGGCCGCCTACAATGCGGGTCCGAACCGTGTCCAGGCATTGCAGGCCAAGGCGGCCGATAAGGGGCTGGATCCGAACGTCTGGTTCGGCAATGTGGAGCAGCTGGTGGCCAACGACGTGGGCCAGGGGCCCATCAACTACGTTGGCACCATCTACAAATACTACGTGGCCTACCGTTTCAGCCTGCCCCAGTTGGAGGGCAAGTCAGAGGCCATCGAGGCGGTGCAGCCCTGAGCCTGTCAATGCTGGCCGGGGAGGGGATCCTCGTGATGCTGCGCAAGGGGTTCCCAGCCCAGATCCCGGTGCTGCTGGTACCAGGGCATCAACAGCCTGGCCGGGGTGGGATCCGGTTGGCTGGCATGAGGTCTCTGACTGAGGGAGGGGTGGTCGCGCAGTTCCATCATCGGCTCCTTGACACTGGGCTATCGGGGCGGTCGTCTGGGTTATGCCACCACCAGATGACAGGGAGATGACCCTTGATCCCCGCCGACTTTGCCTTGCTCGCCGATCCCGGCGCCGCCCTGAAGGCCCGATGCCAGTTGATCCGCCAGGCTCGCCACCGGATCCTCGCCCAGTATTACAGCTGGGAAGAGGACGGCAGCGGCAAGCTGCTGCTGGCGGAGCTGGTGCGGGCGGCCCGGCGCGGAGTGGTGGTGCAACTGCTCATCGACGATCTCTACGGCGGGGAGAACCGCTTTCTGGAGGCGGTGGCGGCGGAACCGGGCATCGAGGTTCGCCTGTTCAACCCCTTCTGGCTGCGGGGCTGGCGTCCTCTGACCCTGCTGCTGGAAGGGGTGCTGAGCTTTCGCCGCATCAACCACCGGATGCACAACAAGCTGCTGCTGGTGGATGGCAGCCAGGCGGTGATCGGCGGGCGCAACATCGGTGATCGTTACTTCGGGCTGGGGATGCCGCCTCACTTCATCGACCTGGATCTGGTCTGCCGCGGCCCCCTCTGTCAGCAGGCCGAGCAGGGGTTCGCGCTGTTCTGGCACAGTCGCTGGAGCCACCCGGTCCGTCGCCTGTTGAGACGCCCCTTGCTGCCAGCCGAAACCCGGGCCCTGAACGATTTCCTGCTGACCCTGACCGACCCCGCCATGGCGGCCGCCTATGATCTGCCGGCCACTCTGTTTGATGAGTGCCCCGTTCCCCTTTGCTGGCATCCCGGGCGAGGGCTGTGCTGGTTCGATCGCCCCGGCAAGGGGCTGGTCGCCCGGCCGACCACGGCGCCCCTGCTGGGACGCATGCTGGCGAGCAATCAGGGGGCCCTGAGGTTGGTGAGCCCTTACCTGATCCTGACACGGGGGCTGCGTCGCCGGCTCAAGGGGCAGCGACGGCAGGGGGTCGACATCGAGATCCTGACCAACTCCCTGGCCAGCACGGACGTGCCCCTGGTCTATGGCGCCTATCGACGTCACCGCCCCTGGCTCGAGCGTCAGGGGGTCACCCTGTTCGAGCTGACGACGGAGGCGTTCAGTCTGCATGCCAAGCTGATCCTGATGGGGAAGGAGGAGGCGCTGCTCGGCAGTTTCAACCTGGATCCCCGCTCCCTGATGCTCAACACCGAGTTGATGCTGCACCTCCATAGCCCGACGCTGTGCGACGAGTTGCAGCAACTCATCGATGGCTGGTTGCAGCAGGCCGTGCACCCGGTGGCGGCGTCCCCCTCTGCATGGCGGCGCCTGCTGGCGCAATTGAGCGATTGGTTACCTTTGCATCGTTGGTTGTGAGTGGGATCCGCCTTGTGCGAGATCTCGCAAAGCCTTGTGCGCCTTCGAGGATAACGTTTGCCATCCAAAGACGGGGCTGGATTGCATCGTATTGTTTTTAATCGATTTATATTAAGAGCGCAGTAACAATCCAGGGGCCTCGACTGCATAGAGGTGCGTGTAGAACGGTTTTTTATTTTATTTAACTGCGTAGTATCTCGAGTGCAAGGACAAACACGGCGGCTGGTCTGCCGTGTGGGTGACGGCAACAGGGGAAATGGGCCAACCGGATTGCTCCGGCAGGCGAGGCGGATCGGGAGCGGAAACCCGTGATGCCAGACAGACCCCCGTGGTTGCGGGAGCCCAATATGGAACATGCTATTTGCGAGGGGGTGACATGCGAATGTTGCCCCATTTTTTAGGTTCTTCGCGGGATCTTGGGGAAGTGGAAGTTGACAGACAGGGTGCTGGTAAACTGGCTGTCTCCAAACACACCACCACCATCACCCTGCTGTCGCCGTGCATCATATTGATATTGCCTCCTTCTGGCCAGGTTATAC
>NZ_JALIHH010000307.1:0-293 GCF_022869435.1 Aeromonas sp. LsrichE-8G | reverse complement strand
GACGCTATCCGGTTCGTCAACTTCGACAAGTATTGCCGCCTTGAAAAGGGTCGCGTGAAGCTGCCTGCCGGGCTGGCGTGGGTCAAGTTCCGTCAGTCCCAGCCAGTTGAAGGGAAAATTAAAAACGCGACCGTCAGCCAAGCAGCTGGGCACTGGTATATCTCCTTTCAGGTCGAGCAGGAGACGTCCGAGCCAATTCACCCCTCCGGCTCAATGGTCGGGTTGGATGCGGGGATCGCCAAGCTCGCAACCCTGTCAGATGGCACGGTGTTTGAGCCCGTCAACAGCTTCAA
>NZ_JALIHH010000049.1:0-12881 GCF_022869435.1 Aeromonas sp. LsrichE-8G | reverse complement strand
TGACGGTATAACCTGGCCAGAAGGAGGCAATATCAATATGATGCACGGCGACAGCAGGGTGATGGTGGTGGTGTGTTTGGAGACAGCCAGTTTACCAGCACCCTGTCTGTCAACTTCCACTTCCCCAAGATCCCGCGAAGAACCATTTTTGAACCCTGTCACATCACTTATTCCCCCTTTGGTTATAATTTGCCATCCCGTAATGGATATACCTCGCTCATCCCCTGCTTGAGTGCTCCTCATTAGTGTTTTTCGCTATGAAAAGCCGGAACGACAGACTGGGCGAGACCGCCATCGCTCATCGCCAAAGGAAGTCGCCATGGTCAACACCATCAGCCGCCCAGCAGAACCAGAGTCCGACCTGGCCCAGCTCGACGCCTGCCGCCAGATCATCGGCCAGCACTGTTACAGCACCCAGGAGGAGATCCGCCGCGAGCTCTCCGCCCGCGGTTTTGCGGACATCAGCCAGTCCACCATCTCCCGCCTGCTGCGCCGTCTCGGGGTCGCCAAGGCCCAGAACGCCAACGGCAAGAAGGTCTACACCCTGGTGGACGAGCAGCTGGAGCCCGCCGGCAGCACCCGCTCCATCCACGACATGGTGCGCGCCGTGGTCCACAACCAACAGATGGTGCTGGTGCATACCACCCCGGGGGCCGCTACCGTGGTGGCTCGCCTGCTGGATCGCAACGCCAATCCCGAGATCCTGGGGGCCGTGGCCGGCAACGACGTGGTACTGATCGCCCCGCGCCACATCAGCCGAACCCGCCAGGCTCACGCCGCCGTGGTGCGCACCCTGGAAAACGCCCGCTGACCCCTGCTGGATGCCAGAAGGCGACCCCGGGGTCGCCTTTTTGTTGCCCGCGCGGCAAGAAGTCAGGCCACGGGAGAGGCCGGGCGCCCCGCCTTGCCTGCCATAAAAAACGGGAGCCCCAGGCTCCCGTTGTTATCCCTATGTCTGTCGGCATTCATGCCAGCACGGCACCCAGGCTCAGGCAGAGCACGATCAGCACGGTCAGCATGCCGAGCAGCGGGGCCACCCACTTCAGCCAGCGCACATAGGGCACCTTGGCGATGGCCAGCCCCCCCATGACCACGGCGGAGGTCGGGGTCACCAGGTTCACCAGCCCGGAGGCGGACTGGTAGGCGGTGACCACCAGCTCGCGGCCCACGTTGGCGAAGTCGGCGAGTGGCGCCATGATCGGCATGGTCAGCACCGCCAGACCGGAGGAAGAGGGCACCAGGAAGGAGAGCACCACTTCCAGCACGAACATCACGTTGATGAAGACGATGGTGGAGAGGCCGGTCACTATCCCCTCTGCACTGTGCAAGATGGTGTGGGTGATCATGCCGTTGTCCATCACCACCACGATACCGCGGGCGATACCGATGATGAGGGCCACGCCGAGCAGATCGCGGGCACCGTCGATGAAGTTGGAGGTCAGCTCCTCCTCGCTCATGCGGGAGATGACGCCGACGATGATGGCGGCAGCCAGGAACACGCCGGAGATCTGCGCCATCCACCAGCCCAGCACGGCCACCCCGTAGATCATCACGGCAAAGGCGGCGACGAAGATACCCAGCACGATCTTGCGGGTGGTGGTGAACTCCAGCATCTGGTCGCTCTTGTTGCCAAGGAAGTGGGCACGGTTCTCTTCCCACTTGTCGGCCACCAGGGACTTGCTGGGATCGCTTCGCACCATCTTGGCGTAACGCATCACATAGGCCACGCAGATCAGCCAGCCGGCCACCAGCATGGCAACCCGCAGCCAGATGCCGTCGGTGAAGGAGATGCCGGCCGCGTTGGCGGCGATCACGGTGGCGAACGGGTTGATGGTGGAGCCCAGGGTACCGATACCGGCCCCCAGCAGCACGGTCGCGGCGGCGACCACGGGGTCGAAGCGGGCCGCCATCATCACCGGCACCAGCAGGGTGTAGAACGGCAGAGACTCTTCCGCCATGCCGTAGATGGTGCCCCCTGCGGCGAACAGCGCCATCAGGATGGGGATCATCCACTCTTCACGGCCACGCAGGCGATCGGTGACGCGCTCGATACCAGCATCGATGGCACCTGTCTTGGTCACGATGCCAAGGAAGCCACCGATGATCAGGATGAAGAGGGAGACGTCGATGGCGCCAGCCTCATAGGTGTCGTGGTTGTAGAGACCGTCGATAGGTGCCAGCAGCACGTCGACGATCCCCTGGGGATTGGCATCCACCAGTTTGTAGGTACCGGCCACCGGCACTTCCTTGCCGAGGGCCTCGTTCATGGTCATCTCGTATTTGCCGGCCGGCACTATCCAGCTCAGGGCGGCCACCAGGGCGATCAGCACAAACAGTATCGTGTAGGCTGACGGGAACTTGAATTTGGTCATGGTCCAGCTTCCTTCTGTGGGTGTGGTATCCATGCAGGCTGCGGGTCGTAGGGTTGGAGGTATTATACCGCTGTCACATGGTTGAAAAGCCGGGGGTCACCCCCCGGCACCACTGACGACGTCAGTCGCCCAGCGTAGCCACCATCACTGCCTTGATGGTGTGCATCCGGTTTTCCGCCTCGTCGAACACGATGCTGTGCTCGGATTCGAACACGTCCTCGGTCACTTCCAGGCCCTTCATGCCATATTTGTCGGCCACTTCCTTGCCCATGGTGGTCTCGTCGTTGTGGAACGCCGGCAGGCAGTGCATGAACTTCACATCCGGGTTCTTGGTCGCGTTGATGACGTCCATGTTGACCTGATACGGGGTCATCAGCTTCACCCGTTGATCCCAAGCTTCCTTCGCTTCACCCATGGAGACCCAGACGTCGGTGTAGAGGAAGTCGGCACCCAGCACACCCTCTTTCACGTCTTCGGTCAGGTGGATGCGCGCACCGGTCTCTTCGGCGATGAGGCGGCAGGTGGCAACCAGCTCCTCTTCCGGCCAGAAGGCTTTCGGCGCCACCAGACGGATGTCCATGCCCATCTTGGCGGCGCCCACCATCAGGGAGTTGCCCATGTTGTTGCGGGCGTCACCCAGGTAGGCGAACTTGATCTGATCCAGACGTTTGCCCTTGCCGTGCTCCAGCATGGTCATGAAGTCCGCCAGGATCTGGGTCGGGTGGAATTCGTTGGTCAGGCCGTTCCAGACCGGCACACCGGCGTGGGCCCCCAGCTCTTCGACGATCTCCTGGCCGTAGCCGCGGTATTCGATGCCGTCATACATGCGGCCCAGCACCCGGGCGGTGTCCTTCATGGACTCCTTGTGACCGATTTGGGAACCGCTCGGGCCGAGGTAGGAGACTTGCGCGCCCTGGTCGAAGGCCGCCACTTCAAACGCACAACGGGTGCGGGTGGAGGTCTTCTCGAAAATCAGGGCAATGTTTTTGCCGGTCAGGTGTTTGCGCTCATAGCCACCGTATTTGGCTTTTTTCAGGTCGATGGCCAGATCGATCATGTATTGGATTTCGCGCGGGGTGAAGTCCAGCAGTTTCAGGAAGTTACGGTTACGCAGATTAAAAGCCATGATGAGTTCTCTCTATATTTGTTCAGACCAATTTGGCAGTGTTATTGACTACGCAGTTGTTCAGACCAGAGCCTTGGCTCAGGCATTGACGGTATTGGTGGCGACGATGTTGGTGCCGGCTTCCCCCTTGAGGATGGCGAGGCCATCTTCCAGGGAGCCGATGCCGACCATGCCGCCGGTCGCCTTGACGAATTCGCAGGAGGCTTCGACCTTGGGCCCCATGGAGCCGGCATCGAACTTGACGCCGGCCAGCTCGTCCGGGCTGGTGACCCGCAGCGGACGCTGGGTCGGTTTACCCCAATCCAGATAGACGGCATCGGCATCGGTCAGGATCAGCAGGGCGTCGGCCTTGATCTGCTTGGCCAGGTAGGCGGCTGACATGTCCTTGTCGATGACGGCTTCGATGCCGGTCAGGCTCTGGCCATCCCAGGTCACCGGGATGCCACCACCACCGGTACAGATGATGAGGTGACCCTGGGCGATCAGGGTTTCGATGGCGTCGCCTTCGACGATGCGCTGGGGCAGCGGGGACGGCACCACGCGGCGGAAGAACTTGCCGTCTGCCTTGACCACCCAGTGCTTCTCGGCAGCCAGGGTGTGGGCTTCCGCCTCTTCGTAGACGGGGCCGATGAACTTGGTCGGGTTGGCAAACGCCGGATCCTCGGGATCGACCTGCACCTGGGTCAGCAGGGCGGTGACGTTGCGGCTCGGCATCAGGTTCTTCAACTCCTGGATCAGCATGTAGCCGATCATGCCCTGGGACTCGGCACCCAGCACATCCAGGGGATAGGGGGAGACCTTGGTGTAGGCGCTGTTCTGCAGGGCCAGCAGGCCGACTTGCGGGCCGTTGCCGTGCACCAGCACCACGTTGTACTCCTCGGCGATGCGGGCGATGGTCTTGGCGGCGGTGGCGATGTTCTTGCGCTGGATGTCGGCTTCCAGAGGTTCACCGCGGCGGAGCAGGGCATTGCCCCCCAGGGCGACGACGACAGTTGGTTTTTTCATGGGTGTTACTCTCGAATTCTGGTGTGTGTGGCGCCAGCCTCTGCCGGCGCCACGCCGTCTTGTCAGATGCCGTCGCGTTCCATCGGGCAGCTCATGCAGCGGGCGCCACCGCGGCCACGTCCCAGCTCTTCACCCGGGATGGGCAGCACAGTGATGCCGGCCTTGTCGTACTTCTCGTTGGTGTAGGTATTGCGCTCGTAACCCACCACCACGCCAGGGCGCACGGTCAGCACGTTGTTAGCATCGTTCCACTGCTCGCGCTCGGCCTCGAAGGTATCGCCACCTGTGGTGATGAGCTTGAGCTGATCGACACCCAGTGCCTTCTCGATGGCGGTGACGAAGTAGCCCTCTTCCTTGATGTTCATGCCGGTGGCACCGCCCGGAGTCAGGCTCCAGCAGTTCACATCCTTGCGGATGACTTCCGGATAGACGGAGAAGGTGTCGACATCCATGTGGGTCATGACGGTGTCGAGGTGCATGCAGCTACGGTGTTTCGGCAGCTCCATGGCGATGACCTGCTTGGCCTGACCGTGCTTGAACAGGCTGCGGGCCAGATGCTCCACCCCTTGCGGCGTGGTGCGCTCGGACATGCCGATGAGCACGGCGCCACGGCCGATGACCAGAACGTCGCCCCCTTCGATGGTGGAGTTGTCGTAGTCGCGCTCCTCGTCACCGAAGTACTTGATGAACTCCTGACCGGCAAACTGCGGGTGCCAGCGGTAGATGGCCTTCACGTGGTTGGTCTCGCGACGACGGGCAGCCTTGGCCATGGGGTTGATGGAGACGCCGCCATAGACCCAGCAGGAGGTGTCGCGGGTGAAGAGGTGGTTGGGCAGCGGTTCGATGATGAAATCGGTCGGGGCATGCATGCCGACCACCATGTTGACGCCGCTGTAGGGCATCTCGGAGTAGGTGAGGCCGCCGGAGAGGATGCGGGCCAGCTCGCGGTGAGGCATGTCCGCCAGGAAGCAGCGCACGTCGTTGGCCAGGGCAGTGCCGAGGCGATAGTCGGAGACCTGGTGTTGCAGCAGCCAGGCTTTGGCTTCCGGCACGTCCAGGGTTTCCGCCAGCAGATTGGTCAGGAGGAAGACTTCGACATTCTGATCGCGCAGTACCTGAGCGAATTTGTCGTGCTCCTGACCGGCACGTTCCACGGACAGGACGTCGTCAAACAGCAGATCCTGGCAGTTGGAAGGGGTCAGACGCTTCAGACTGAGGTTGGGGCGGTGCAACATGACACGGCGCAACTGGCCAACTTCAGAACCTACATAAAATTTGCTCATGATGATATTCCGTCTAGCAGTGGTCCCTGCGAGTGATTGAATAGATTCCTTCTATTCAGGCTCGTGGCTAAGGCGGGATATTCTTTATGTAGGGTACTCGGCTTGTGTTCTATCCTGCCCTTGCCTTTCGACGCAGAGATTAGGTCTGGCAACTCCACCAAACTTGGACATTGATCACATTCACCCGAGACTGCATAAATTCAGAAGTTAATTTATGATGGAGTTTACATATCTGACATTTCCCTCACCCTCCATCCGGCATAAATACGCAATAAATCCCCAATATATTCCACAAAGAACGCAATTCCATTCATCCATGATATCCACAAATGGATAGTCACCAATAAAAAATATCAAATAAATCATTACATTAAAATCAAATCGCTCATTTTTTGAATAAACTTCACCCACCTTTGAATTTATCCTCGCTTATCATCCCGTTTGCTCTCACATAAATAATCACCTGCTCCTTTATCGCTGAATAATCCATCTATTGTCCCAGATCATGGCGGCCTGCCCGGGCCAGATGGCGAGCCTCATTGCCAAGTCGTGTGCACTATCTCTTTTATATGGATATGCATTTTGCACGCATCCTGATGGCGGCTTTTTCACCGACCGGAGTGCAACCGGGATTCAAAGTTTTTTCATTAGTTGAATTTTTTCAGTCACCTTGCGCCGATTTCGGGTTCGCCTTAACTCAAAAAGTGATGCTTGTTACATTCGTTCCCGTCACCAAGGAGATAACCATGAAGATCCCGTCGCTGTTTCTGCTCATCGCCCTGGTCCTGCCCATGACACCGGCCCTGGTGCATGCCCAGGGAGCCCCCGCCATGCCGCTGGTGGTCTGTCACGTTGACCAGGCACCCCAGATGCTGGTCCCCGCCTACCGTCTGTCACGTTGACCAGGCACCCCAGATGCTGGTCCCCGCCTACCTATGCCAATGGCACGGTGGCAGCCAGCATCCCTGACCCTCTCGCCCAAGGGGAGGCGATCTCCTCTTGGGTCATCTCAGCTTTCCCTCCTTTACCTCCTTTATCTCCTGAATGGGATCCGGACCACGCCACCTGCATCATGCCCGTTGCCCTCCTCCACCCTCATCTGCGATCGACACTGACCGGCCTCCCCGGATTCTGAACCGCAGTTAAACGCCTTGTGAGACATTCGCCATCGACTGCGTAAGCAAAGTGCCAACAAAATTCTCGCCATAGTCGGAAGATGCGCGTGAAAAAACAGCATGATAGAACATTAAAGCCATGATTTTAAAAAAGATAACTTCATTATCCTTTCGCGGGAAACCAGTTTGAAAAAAACGTTTTTCAGCATGTCATTGTCGCCCTGCGCGAAATCCTTATAGTTACTCCTGCACGGACGCAATGAAGTCGGTCAGGAAGACTGGCTGCCAGGGTTGGGCAAATGGACTCACCACAGGATGTGGTAAAGGACACCTCCCAGGACGGAGAAAGTGCGACGGGAACGGATGACTCGTCAGGCCATGATGGCTAAAGGACACCCCAAAGGATTGGGAAGGGGAAACCTAAAGGAAGAGGTATAGTCAGGGATTGCAGGGAGCAACTTCGTTCAAGGATATGAGCGATAAGACTATCGGGGGCGACGCAAGTCGCCCCCATCTTTTTTGGGTATTTTTCACGTCTGCCCGCTGATGGGTCACCCCGGCCACGATATTGCTGGCCAGGGTACCCGGGACTCGCCCAGCCGGCGCTATTCCAGCCGGAAGTGCCCCACTATCTCCCGCAGCCTGTCATAGGTGCGCTGCATGGCGTTCGAGCTGTCCACGGTGCGCTCGCCATTCCCCTTGAGCTGGGTGATCACCTCGGCGATGGCACTCATGTTGCGATTGATCTCCTCGGCGACGGCACTCTGCTCCTCCGCGGCCGTGGCGATATGGCTGATGAGATCGTTGATCTCCACCACTTCTCCCGCCATCAGATCCAGTGACGCATTCACCTTGCTGGTGTTTTCCGCCGCATCCTGGCAGCTCTGCCGGGTGTTGCCCATGGCAGCCACCACGGTCTGGGTACCCCGTTGCAGCCGGGTCAGCATGGTCTGGATCTCGGCAGTGCTCTTCTGGGTGCGTCCCGCCAGAGAGCGCACTTCGTCCGCCACCACCGCAAACCCCCGCCCCTGCTCCCCGGCCCGGGCCGCCTCGATGGCGGCGTTGAGGGCCAGCAGGTTGGTCTGCTCTGCGATGCCACCGATGACCCCGAGAATCGAGCCGATCTGCTGCACATCTTGCTGCATGGCTTCGATGGAGTGTGCCGTGGTCTCCACCTCCGTCACCAGCGCAGTGACGCTGGCCATGGCCTGATCCACCACCTGACGCGACTGGTTGGCCAGTTGCTGGCTCTGGCCGGTCAGCTGGGCAGTATTGGCCGCGCTCTCCGATACCGAGACGGCAGTACGGCTCATCTCGTTGATGGCGGTGGCCACCTGTTCGGTCTCCCGCACATGCTCCGCCAGCAGGCCCTGGGCTGACCCCGTCTGCCTCGCCAATGCCGATATCCCTTCATTGAGCTGGCCGCTCGCTTGTCTCACCTCCCCCATCATGCCCTGCAACTGCTCGATGAAGCGGTTGATGCCCGCCGAGATCTGTCCGAGATCATCCTTGCTGGTCACCGTGAGCCGGCGGGTCAGATCCCCATTGCCCTGGGAGAGCTCCTGTACCAGGTCGCGCAAGGAGAGGATGGGTCTATAGGCCAGGTTGAGGGCCACCATGGAGAGGGCCAGTACCAGCGCCGCCACCCCGAGCAGGGCCAGGGTGATCTTGCCGTTGAGCGCCTGGGTCATGGCCTGGATATAGTCGAGATCCACATAACCGGTCAGGGTCCACTCGCTGCCGCGAATATCCAGCTTGTTGGGGCGGCTCTCGCTCTCTCCCTGGGGCTTGCTGCTGTAGAGCACCTGTCCCTGACTGTCGGTGAGGGAGAAGTAACGCCCTTCCCCGCTTACCTTGGTCAGCAGCGTCTTGAACTCGCTCATGTCGAGGTAGTAGAGGTAGGCGGAGTCGGCACCGCGCGGCACCAGGATGGAGATGACGGGTTTGCCGTCCAGCTGCTCCAGCGGGCTGACGGTGATCTGGTTGTTGGCGGCGGGGATCAGCTTGCGCAGGGCGTCAACCCTGGCCTTGTCGTCGATGACCCCGTTCGCGTCGAATGCCATGTCGCCAATGAGCTTGACGATGTTGTGAAAGCCGGTCTCCTGCAGCGCCTTCTTGACGCTGGTCACCCCGAGGTTGAGGTTGGCGGCCAGCAGCACCTTCTGGTTGATGTCACCCGCCAGCTTCTCCCTGACCAGGGTGATCTGCTCGTTGATGTTCTGGGTGGCCTGGGTGCGGATGTAGCCGCTGATGAAATGGTTGACGCTGAACCAGGCGGTACCGATGGTGACCAGAATGGCGAGCAGCAACAGCACGTTGATTTTGACTTTGAATGCCATGGTATGGGTCCCTCCAAAGAGAAAGGGCCGGGATGACCCGGCCCTCCCTGCCAATGCTTACTTCTTCTTGGCGTACTTCATGGAGTCCAGGGCTACCGCCAGGATGATGATGCCGCCCTTGATGATGAACTGCCAGTAAGGGCTGACACCGATGTAGGTCAAACCATAGTTGATCAGCGTGAAGATAAGTACGCCGGTGATCACACCCGCGACAGTTCCCACACCGCCGGCAAATGAAACGCCCCCCACCACGCAGGCCGCGATGGCATCCAGCTCGTACATGAAGCCGAGGTTGTTGGTGGCACTGCCGATCCGCCCCGCTTCCAGCATGCCGCCGAAGGCGTAGAAGACACCGGCCAGGGCATAGATGACCACCAGGTTGACGGCGACGTTGACGCCGGACACCTTGGCCGCTTCCGGGTTGCCACCGATGGCGAAGATGTTCTTGCCAAAGCGGGTCTTGTTCCACAGCACCCAGACGAAGACGCTGGCGATGGCCGCATAGAAGGTCAGGTACGAGAGCTTGAACCCGCCAATCCGGATGAAGCCCTGCGCAAAGTTGGAGAAGCGAGGGTCAAACCCGGCCACCGGGGAGGCCCCCACGGAGTCAAAATAGAGGGAGTTGATGCCGTAAACGATGATCATGGTGCCCAGGGTGGTGATGAAGGGCGTCACGTTCAGGTAGGCGACAATCAGGCCGTTGACCAGACCAATCAGGGCCCCCACCACGCACACCAACAGGATCACCGCCGGAATGGGCACCTCCCCCAGGGTGGGGAAGACCTTGTTGACGTTGGTCAGGGCCTGCAGCATGGTGGCCGCGATCAGCGCCGCCAGACCGACCTGACGACCGGCCGACAGGTCAGTACCCTGGGTGATGATGATGCCCGCCACCCCGAGGGCGATGATGACCCGCACCGAGGACTGGGTCAGGATGTTGCTGAGGTTGGTGAGGCTGAGGAAGGAGGGCTCCTTGATCACGATGATCATGAGCAACACCAGCAACACCACATAGATGCCGTTCTCTTTGAGCGCCTGCATCAGATTGAAATTTTTAGCCGACTCCATAATGTCTTCCTGTCTTTATAGGTACAGAGATGCCAGGCGCAGGATCTCGCTCTGGTCAGTTTCTTTGGTGTTGACGATCCCCGCGACCCGGCCATTGCTCATGACCATGATGCGGTCCGTGATGCCGAGCAGTTCCGGCATTTCGGAGGAGATGATGACGATGCCCTTGTCCTTCTTCGCCAGCTCCAGGATGAGCTGGTAGATCTCGAACTTGGCGCCGACGTCGATACCCCGGGTCGGTTCATCCAGCATCAGGATCTCGGGCTGGGTCAGCAGCCAGCGACCGATGATCACCTTCTGCTGGTTGCCACCGGAGAGGGAGCCGATCTGGGTCTGCTGGGTCGGTGTCTTGACCCGCATGGAGTCGATGACCCACTGGGTATCGCTCTTCATCTTGTTGTCGCTGAGCAGCCCCATGGATCCCTTGTAGTTGTCCATGTTGGCGATCAGGGAGTTGAAGGCGATGTCGAGGCGTGAATAGATCCCGGTAGAGCGGCGCTCCTCGGTCACCAGGGCGAAGCCGTTCTGGATCGCCTCGTGGGCGTTGTGGTTCGCCACCTCTTTGCCGTGCAGCTTGATGGTCCCTTCGCTACGATCGCGGATGCCGAACAGGGTCTCCACGATGTCGGTGCGCTTGGCCCCCACCAGACCGGCGATGCCGAGGATCTCCCCCTTGTGCAGGTTGAAGGTCACGTCCTTGATGGAAGGCTGGTTCTTGGCCGTCAGGTGCTCGACCTCGAGGATCACCTCTTTGGGCTGGTTGGTTTTTTCCGGGAAGCGCTGGGTGAGCTCGCGGCCGACCATCATGCCGATGATCTGATCCATGGTCATGCCCTTGAGGGGCTGGGTCGCCACCCACTGGCCATCCCGCAATATGGTGATCTCGTCACAGAGCTGGAAGATCTCTTCCATCTTGTGGGAGATGTAGACGATGCCGCACCCCTTCTCCTTGAGCTTGTTGATGATCTTGAAGAGGTGGTTAACCTCTTTCTCGGTCAGGGAGGAGGTGGGTTCGTCCATGATGACGATCTTGGCGTCATAGGAGAATGCCTTGGCAATCTCGATCATCTGCATCTGGGAAACCGACAGGGTGCCGACCTTGACCCTGGGGTCGATATCGATGTCCAGCTCCTCGAAGATATGCTTGGTGTCCTGATACATCTTGCCGTGGTCGACAAACAGTCCCTTGGTGGGATAGCGGCCGAGCCACATGTTGTCCATCACGGTGCGTTGCAGTACCAGGTTCAGCTCCTGGTGCACCATGGAAACGCCATTCTCCAGCGCCTCTTTGGACGAGGTGAAGTTGATCTCCTGTCCCTTGAAGAAGATCTTGCCCTGATCCTTCTCGTAGATGCCGAACAGGCACTTGAGCAGCGTGGACTTCCCTGCGCCATTCTCGCCCATCAACGCATGCACAGAATGAGGACGGACCCGTAAATTGACATTATCGAGTGCCTTGACGCCAGGAAAGCTCTTACTGACGTCAATCATCTCCAACAGCCATTCTGATTGTTGCCGTGTTGTCATATCAGCCATCACATCTGGTTGAAAAGAGGGCAAGGGGATCTCCCTTGCCCTGAGGGGAGGAATTACTCGAATTGGGACAGGTTGTCTTTGTCTACGCCCACGTAGGCAACGCGGACGACCTTGTTGTCGATCTTCCAGTTGGTGCCTTCACCGGCCGGCTTGCCTTCGGCCAGGTTCTTGGTCAGCTCGAAGGTGGCCTTGGCCTGGTTGGCCGCATCGTTCAGCACGGTACCGGCCATGGCACCGCTCTTGACCATGGCCAGGGCTTCCGGCAGGGCGTCAACACCGAACACCGGGATGGCGGTCTTGCCCTGGGCCTTCAGGGACTCCACGGCGCCCATCGCCATGCCGTCGTTGTTGGCGATGACCACTTCGATCTTGTTGGCGTTCGGACCGGAGATCCAGGCGTCCATCTTGTCCTTGGCCATGGCGGTATCCCACATACCGGTATCCATGTGCAGCTGCTCGGTCTTGATGCCGCCATCGTTCAGAGTCTTGACGACGTAGGTGGTGCGGGCTTCCGCATCCGGGTGGCCAGGCTCACCCTTGAGCAGCACGAACTGGATGACGCCATCCTTGTTCAGATCCCACTCGGGATGCGCTTTCCAGTGCTTGGCGATCAGCTGGCCCTGGATGATGCCGGACTCCTTGGAGTCGGTACCCACGTAGTAGGCCTTGTCATAGCTGGCCAGGTCGGCCGCGCTCGGTTCCTTGTTGTAGAAGACCACGGGGATCTCGTCCGCACGGGCTTTCTCAATCACGACAGGGGCCGCCGCCGGGTCAACCAGGTTGATGGCCAGAGCCTTCACGCCCTTGGCCAGCAGTACGTCGATCTGGTCGTTCTGCTTGGACTGGTCGTTCTGGGAGTCGTTCATCAGCAGTTCCACACCCGGGGTGGCCCAGGGCGGGAGCACACTTTGTTGATATTTTAACCAAAGAATAACTGAGCCCGATAGTCGTCATTCCAGCCGGCTCTTTTTAGCTTGTTTCTCTGACTTCGAGCACCACAATTGCTCTGTTTTACGATATTCAATACGAACCGCCGG
>NZ_JALIHH010000048.1:0-11549 GCF_022869435.1 Aeromonas sp. LsrichE-8G | reverse complement strand
CCAGGAGTTGCTCCAGATAGTGATTAGCATTAATAATGGTCATAGGCTTCGCGCGTGTTGATTTTGTTTGGCGATAAAATTAGATCACAAACGAAGCCTTTTTTATATCTATTTCAATTGGTTGGCGCTAAAGATCCTGTACATGAATCGAACCTACGTGGCTGCCACATCGATGTTTTGAATGGCCGCTTGGTTGCTCCTCCCCCTGCCAAGGGGGAGGCGGGGAGGGGGTTATGGCCCCATCCGTCAATCGGCACGGCACACCCCGACTCTCCCCTTGAAAAGGGGAGGGGGCAAAGCAGAGGGTTCACCGGCTACTTGGCAGAGTGGTATCACTCGAACCGTCCTCCTGCTCTCAGGGGGCGCCGAGCCGCCAAAAAAACGGGGCCCGGGGTGTCCCCCGGGCCCCACATCCGATGGCCGTGTCAGATGCTCGATTTGACGCTGACGAACTCGGGGTAGGCATCGATGCCGCACTCGTGGACATCCACACCCATCATCTCTTCCTCTTCGCTGACCCGCAGGCCCATGGTGGCCTTGAGCAGGCTCCAGACCACGAGGGAGACGACAAAGACCCAGCCGAAGATGGTGGCAGCACCCAGCAACTGGGCACCGAAGGTGGCGCTCGTGTTGGAGAAGGGCACCACCATCAGGCCGAACAGGCCGCAGACGCCGTGTACCGAGATGGCACCGACCGGATCATCGATCTTCAGGCGATCGAAGGCGACGATGGCGTAGACCACCAGGGCACCAGCCAGGGCGCCGATCAGGCTGGCGAACAGCGGGCTGGGGGAGGCGGGATCGGCGGTGATGGCGACCAGACCGCCGAGGGCGCCGTTGAGGATCATGGTGAGATCCGCCTTGCCCCAGGTGAGCTTGCTGACCAGCAGGGCGCCGACCACACCGGCGGCCGCGGCGGCGTTGGTGTTGACGAACACGGTGCCGATGGCGGTGGCGTCAGCGGCGCTGGAGAGCGCCAGTTGGGAGCCACCGTTGAAGCCGAACCAGCCCATCCAGAGGATCAGGGTGCCCAGGGTCGCGAGCGGCAGGTTGGAGCCGGGGATGGGGTAGATCTCCCCTTGCTTGCCATATTTGCCGCGACGGGGGCCGAGCAGCAGCACGGCGGCCAGGGCAGCGGCAGCGCCCGCCATGTGGACGATGCCGGAGCCTGCGAAGTCGGAGAAGCCCGCCTCTTTCAGGAAGCCGCCACCCCAGCTCCAGTAGCCTTCCACGGGGTAGATGAAGCCGGTCATCACCACGCAGAACAGCAGGAAGGACCAGAGCTTCATCCGCTCTGCCACCGCACCTGAGATGATGGAGGTGGCGGTGGCGACGAACACCACCTGGAAGAAGAAGTCGGAGTGCAGGGAGTGGCCCGCGTCGTCCGCCTGGCTGCCCATCAGGCTGCCAAAGCTCGGCAGCCAGCCGCCGGCGCTGTTGTCCACGTACATGATGTTGTAGCCGACCAGCAGGAACATGATGCAGGCGATGGCATAGAGCAGGATGTTCTTGGTCAGGATCTCGGTGGTGTTCTTGGCGCGGACCAGGCCGGCTTCGAGCATGGCGAACCCGGCGGCCATCCACATGACCAGCACGCCGGAGATCAGCAGGTAGAAGGTGTCGAGTGCATAGCGCAGCTCACTGACGGATGTGATCAACTCTTCCATGTCGTATTCCTCAGTTCCAGTCGTATCAAAGGGCGTCTGCGTCGGTCTCGCCGGTGCGGATGCGCACGGCGGCCTGCAGGTCATAAACGAAGATCTTGCCGTCACCTATCTTGCCGGTGTGGGCAGCCTTGCTGATGGCTTCGATGATCTGCTCGACGTTGTCGGCCAGGGTGGCGATCTCCAGCTTTACCTTGGGCAGGAAATCCACCTGGTATTCGGCACCCCGGTACAGCTCGGTGTGCCCCTTCTGGCGGCCAAACCCCTTGACCTCGGAAACCGTCAGCCCCTCGACGCCGAGGCTGGCGATGGCTTCGCGCACGTCGTCGAGTTTGAACGGCTTGATGATGGCGGTGATTAATTTCATGCAATATCCCCAATCCTTGTGGTTCACCCAGATAAAGGCAAATATTGCGCCAGAAAAGTATTTTTCTTTTTATTCATGCACTTACTTATTAATCGCAACCCTGGTCAGCGAGGCTTGCCCAATATGGGCAGGGCTGCGCCAAAGGTGTGCACCGCCGTGGTGCAATCTGGCCGGCAGAAGAACGGAAGGGAGCGTGACGGCGCGCAAGACTCGAAAGTGTGCGGGCTGCTACTGTTGTTCAACAAGAGGGCAACCTGGCCGATAACCCGTCATGACGGGGGTGTCGAGGCCAGTCGCCCCCTTGAAGGCTCGACCGGCAGGCCCGGTTTTCCCGCCAGGTCAACAAGCGGAACCGTGGTGCCGAGTAGCAGAACAAGGAAGGTTTTCATGCTGCATGACAATGAGATGACAAGGCTACCGGCCCTCGACGAGGCCGTGATGAGCGGCATGCTGGAGGTCGTGAGCGACGGTCTCTGGGACTGGAATGCCAACACCGGCTATGTCCATCGCTATCCCGGCTGGTATCAGATGCTGGGGTATGAGCCCCACTCCCTCGACAACACCGTCTTTACCTGGGAGAACCTGATCCACCCGGACGATCTGGCGCAGGTCATGGAGAGCTTCGATGCCTGCCTGAGTGGGCGGGCGGCGGACTACCGGGCCGAATACCGCTGCCGTTGCCGTAACGGTGACTACCTCTGGGTGGCGGATTGTGGCCGCATCGTCGCACGCAACCCGGACGGCAGTGTCGCCAGGATGGTGGGGGCACACCGCAACATCCACGCCCAGCGGGAACTCTACGCCCGGCTGGAGCTGCAAAACCGCACCCTGGAGCAGCAGGTGGCGCAGCGTACCGCCGAACTGGAGCGGCTCAACCAGGCATTGCAGTTCCAGGTGGAGGAAAACCGCCGCCTGGCGGAGACGGACTCCCTGACCGGCGCGGCCAGCCGCTATCGGCTGGAGCAGGCGGTGCGGCTGGAGCATGAGCGCGCCAAGCGCTTCAAGGAGCCCTTTGCCGTGATCGCCATGGACGTGGACGACTTCAAGCAGATCAACGATCGCCATGGCCACGGGGTGGGGGACCAGACTCTGATCGATATCGTGCAGCTGACCCGGGGCTGCATCCGCGAGATCGATCTGCTGGCCCGCTGGGGGGGTGACGAGTTCATGCTGGTGCTTCCCAATACCCGGTTGCCCGACGCCCGGGTGGTGGCCGAGAAGCTGAGGCAGCGCCTGAGCCATGCCAGGGTCAAGGGGATCGAGCCCGTGACCTTGAGTTTCGGGCTGGTGGAGTCCGACCCCGACGAGCAGGTGTCCCACCTGATGGCACGGGTCGACAGGGCGCTCTACCGGGCCAAGCTGGCGGGTAAGGACCAGCTCAGCGGCTGACAAGGGCACTGGTCGGAGCCGCTACGGGGCTTTTCCCCCCCGAATACGGCTTGACCAAGGGATTTTCTTGACTCCAATTCATCCCGCTGGTTTCATGCGCGCTCTTTTCATTCTTGCGAGATGTATCTTCATGAAAAAGTCCTTGCTGATTGCCCTGACCGCCCTGCCTCTGGTTGCCCACGCCGGCCTGATGGATTCCCTGACCGACACCGTGACCAGCAGCGTCACCAGCACCGCCAAAGAGATGGCTGGCAACGCCATGGACACCGCTTCCAACGAAGCGATCAAGAAGGCCCTGGACATCAAGGAAGGCGGCTCCAACAAGCAGGCCATCAAGGACAAGCTGGGCGCCCCGGCCAGCACCAAGACCGACGCCGGTCTGGAAGTGTGGACCTATGACCTGGATGCTCTGAACAAGGCCTCCCCGCTGCTGGCCGAGACTACCAAGTCCCTGCTGAAAGACTCCGAAGTGGCCCAGAAGAACGTGGTCATCAAGTTCGAAGGCGAGACCGTGAAGACCCTGAACCTGGCCAACAAGGCCTGAGTCCTGGCAAGGTGAATGAAAAAGGGGCCCGCGGGCCCCTTTTTGCTGCCTGGTGTTCAGGCTCACACCTTGAAGCGGTGTACCAGAGCCAGCAACTGGCGGTTGGACCCCAGCAGGGTGGCGGCGCTCTGCTCCGTGTTGCCGCCGTTCTCCACCAGGAGGTTCAGCATGTCGCGAATGCTCACCATGTTGCGGTTGATCTCCTCGGTCACCCGGCTCTGCTCCTCGGCAGCGGTGGCGATCTGGCTGCTGAGATCGTGGATCTGCACCACGGCGTCGGCCATGGTGTCGAGGCCGCCGGTGACCTGCCCCGTGGTGTCGGCCGCCGCCTGGCAACTGCGCTTGGTCTGCTCCATGGCGACCACGGCCTCGGCGACCCCCTGGGTGAGCCGTGACAACATGCTGCCCACTTCGGCGGTGCTGTTCTGGGTGCGTGCCGCGAGGGCACGCACCTCGTCGGCCACCACCGCGAAGCCCCGGCCCTGTTCACCGGCCCGGGCCGCCTCGATGGCGGCGTTGAGCGCCAGCAGGTTGGTCTGGGCGGCGATGCCGCCGATCACCCCGAGCACGCTGCCGATCTGCTGGGCATCTTCCTGCATCTCCAGCACCTTGGCGGCGGCGAGATCCACCTCGTCGATGAGGGCCACCACGCTGGCGGAGGCCGACCCCACCACCTTGCGGGAGCTTGCCGCCTGACCGTTGGCGGCCTCGGTGAAGCTGGCGGAGTCGTTGGCGTGGCGGGCAACGCTGTCGGCGGTGGAGCTGAGTTCGTTGAGGGCGGTGACGACCTGATCGGTTTCGCTGGCGTGTTCTCCCAGGATCCGCCTGGCCTGCCCGGTCTGCTGATCGAGCTGGGCCAGCTCGCGGGTGATGAGGTCGGTGGCGGCGGTCACCTGCACCATCATCTGTTGCAGGAAGGCGATGAAGCGGTTGACCGACAGGGCGATGTTGTCCAGCTCGTCATGCCCCTTGACCTGGATGCGGGCGGTCAGATCAGCGTCGCCGGCGCTGAGGGCGTCGATGTTGAGCTTGAGGGTCTGCAGGCGGCTGCCAAGCTGGCTGATGGCCAGCACCATGAGCACGAACAGCAGCCCCGCCAGGGGGAGCTGGATGCTCGCCAGGGTGGCGAGCACATCCCGGCTGTCCTGGGTCAGGGTGCGGGTCGGCAGGGCGGCGGCCAGCAACCAGGGGGTCCCTTCGATGGCCTCCATCAGCAGGGTCTGTTCCTCATCCTGATCCTGGAAGGTGGTGCGCAGCTGCCCCTTGCTCGCATCCTGGCCTAGCAGTCCGCTGATGGCGAGGGCGAAGGGATAGTCGGCGTGGGCGGAGAGGTTGCCGAGCACCACATCCCCGGTCAGACGGGCGTTGCGGCTCAGGATCTTGCCGTCAGCCTCGATGATCATCACCTGACCGCCGATCTCCTGCTCTTTCTTGGCCACCAGGTCGTTGAAGAAGCCCAGGGTGACGTCTATGGTCGACACCCCGTAGAGGGCGCCATCCTGGTAGATCCCCATGGCGCAGTTGGTTCTCGGCTGCTGGCTCGCGCCATCCTTGTAGGCGGCGGCCCAGGCACAGACGCCACGGGGCGCCTGCTGACCGGCCTTGTGCCAGGGCTGATCGAAATAGTTGGGCGCCTCTGTCGAGTTCCAGTAGGTGTTGGGAATGAGGGCGTTGGACGCATCCCTGTGGAAAAAGGTGCTGAACTTGGCGCGCCCCGCCTCCCGCTTGTCCGGCAGGGGCCAGATGCCGCCACCGAAGACCATGCCGTTGCCGTACTGGTCGATGAGGGCCGGGAGCTGGGCATCTATCTGCTCGCTCGGCAGTTGTGCCACCAGTTGGGTAATGCTGCGCGACTGGGTCTGCACCCCGTTGAGCTGGTCACGGATATCGGTCGCTATCTCGCCGACTCGCAGCGCCACGTTCTCCTCCCCCGCTTTTTGCAGGGCGGGGGTGATCCAGATCTGGATGCCGATCACCGTCAGGGCGCACACCAGCGCCATGAAGCCCAGAAAAACGGCGGTATAGCGCCCCTTGATTGTGCCCAGATTCCATCCCATAACGACTCCTGTCCACTGTGCCCGGGATCGTGCCCGCGTCTGTTGTGTGAGGGACCATTATGATTTATTTCGAAAGTGAAACGTTTGTTATCGCTCACATAACATGATGCGGCCAGGCAGGAAAAGGTGAAAAAACTGGGGGGGGGAGACAAAAAAAGGGTGGCTTGCGCCACCCTGTCGTTTTCGCCGGTGTCGGGGCAGGGCCCCGCCGGATCACGGGTCTGCTTCGGCAAACCGCTTCATTACGTCGACTTACTGGTCTGCTTCGGCAAACGGCTTCATTACTTCGATTTACTGGTTTGCTTCTGCGAACTGCTTCATCACCTCTGCGTGCTTGATCATGCCGTCGGCACGCAGCCCGAGGTTTTTCACGAACTCGGCCTTCTTGGCCGGGTCTTCAATCTTGTCGTAGCGCTGTTGCAGGTGAGCCTGGATCTGTTCCGGGGTCATGTTCTTCATGCGGGCCATCTTGTCGTGGCGGCCGCCATGATGCTTGCCGCCCATCATGCCGGAACCGTCCATGGGGCAACCGGCCGCCGTGGCCTGGGTCGGTTGCGCGGTGGAGACCGCCTCGCTGGCGGCATAGGCGCCCAGCGGCAGGCTGAGGATCAGGGTGGCGGTCAGCAGGGTCTTGGTCAGCTTTTTCATGGGTAACTCCTGTCGGATGTGTACGGGTAGAGGCTCTTTCGCCTTGGTATCCAGTAAACACCGTGGAAGTGTCTGAAATTTGCCAGTAGAAGCCTATTTTGTAGCAGAGTGTGGCACAGGGGCGTGCTGGCACACTTTGACACAACCCGCCCGGTTGATTTTCGTATAATCGCCCCAGCCCGATAACGGAGAGATGATGATGAACCAAGGCAGCCCTCATATTCTGGTGGTCGATGACCACAGCGAGATCCGCGATCTGCTCAAGCGCTTTCTGGAGCAGCATGGCATGCGCGTCAGTTGCGCCCGCGATGGCAAGGAGATGAAGCGGCTGCTGGATGAGCGGGAGTTCGACCTGCTGGTGCTGGATCTGATGATGCCGGGGGAGGATGGCCTCACCCTGTGCCGCGAGCTCAGGGTCAAATCCCGTCTGCCGATCATCATGCTGACCGCCATGGGGGAGGAGACGGACCGCATCATCGGCCTGGAGATGGGGGCGGACGACTACCTCTCCAAACCGTTCAACCCGCGGGAGCTGCTGGCCCGCATCAAGGCGGTGATGCGCCGTACCCAGGCGGAGAGCCTGCCCGTGCCGGAGACACTGACCCGGGATCTGCGCTTCGATCGCTGGCTGCTCGACGTCAATCGCCGTGAGCTGGTGGACGAGGAGGGGGTGGGGATGAGCCTCTCCACCGCCGAGTTCGATCTGCTCAAGGTGTTTCTGGAGCGGCCCCAGCGGGTGCTGAGCCGGGATCAGTTGCTGGATCTGGCCCGTGGCCGGGAGGCGGTGGCCTTCGATCGCGCCATCGATACCCTGGTGAGCCGACTGCGGCGCAAGCTGGAGCGGGATCCCAAGAATCCCGAGCTCATCAAGACCATCTGGGGTGGCGGTTACCTGTTCGCCGCCGACGTGACCCAGGAGTGAGGCCGACATGATCAAGCGCGTCTTCGCCAGGCTGCTGCCCAAGGGGTTGACCGGCCAGATAGTGCTGGTGGCCCTGGCGGGGCTGGTGCTGATCCAGCTGCTCAGTATACAGATCTACCGCTCGGACAGGGAGGAGGCCCTCGGTTACGTCAACAGCCGCAACGCCATGCAGCGGATCATCTCCGTGGTGCGCCTGCTCTCCCTCTCTCCTCCTTCCCTCTATCATGAGATCCTCAAGGCAAGCCGCAGCGAGACCCTGCTGCTGCGTCTGGCCGACGAGCCGTTGCAGCCGGACAACCGCAGCCCCCGCTTCGAGAAGCTGGTGCGGGCCAAGCTCGGCTATCCATCCTCCCTGGCGGTGGAGATCAGCGCCGAGCTGAAGCAGGACATCCAGCGCAGCCGGGCCTGGCAGCACCACAACCGCATGATGAAGGATCGCAACGGCATGCCGCCGCCCCAGGACATGCGGCTCTACGGCTCCATCGAACTGCCCAACGGCGGCTGGCTCCAGTTCAGCTCCCTGGTGGACAAGGAGACGGCGAGCTGGTCCTGGCAGACCACCCTCAACCTGCTGCTGGTGGCGAGCCTGGTGATCGGCCTGATGATCTGGCTGTTCCGCCGGGCGACCCGTCCCCTCAAGCAACTGGCCGCCAACGCCGACAGGCTGGGGCGTGGTGAGGACATCGAGCCCCTGCGTGAGGAGGGGCCCACCGAGATCCGCGAGTCCATCCAGGCCTTCAACCGGATGCACACCCGGCTCGATCGCTTCGTGCAGGACAGAACCCGGATGCTGGCCGCCATCTCCCACGACCTGCGCACCCCCATCACCAGCCTGCGGCTGCGCAGCGAGTTTCTGGCGGACGGGGAAGACAAGGAGCGCTTCCAGCAGACCCTGCAGCAGATGGAGCAGATGCTGGCGGCGACCCTGAGCTTTGCCCGGGAGGAGGGGCAGCAGGAGGCGACCCGGGAGCTGGATCTGGTCAGCCTGCTGGAGAGCCTGTGTGACGACTATGCCGACATGGGCCAGCCCGTCACCTGCCTGGCCGAGGGCAAGCAGGTTTACGCCTGCCGCGCCAACACCCTGCGCCGGGTGCTGCAAAACCTCATCGGCAACGCCATCAAGTACGCAGGGGGGGCCGAGGTTTCGCTGGTGCGCGGTGACGGGGAGTTGCTGATCCTGGTTCGCGATCAGGGGCCGGGGATTGCGGAGAGTCAGTTGGAGGAGGTGTTCAAGCCCTTCGTGCGCCTGGATGAAGCCCGCAATACCGAGTCTGGCAGCGTGGGACTGGGGCTTGCCATCGCCCGCACCCTGGTGCACCAGCACGGCGGTGAGCTCAGCCTTCACAATCGCGAGGAGGGGGGGCTGGAAGCGCGGATCAGCCTGCCCCTGTAAGGAACCTGACCAGGAAATGGGGCACCACCAGGGTGCCTTTTTGCTCCCCGTGGCGAGAGGGAAGCAGGGCAACACGCCGGTCACCCGGAAACGCGCAACAAAAAACCCGCCGAAGCGGGTTTTTTCAATTCTTGCTGAGGCCCTTGCCCAAAGAGGGGAAGGTGCTCCGGCTTGAATTACTGCGGAACGACGTTCGCAGCGGCCGGGCCTTTCTGGCCTTGCTCGATGGTGAACTCAACGCGCTGACCTTCTTCCAGGGTTTTGAAACCGTTGGACTGGATGGCGGAGAAGTGAACGAACACGTCTTTGCTGCCGTCAGCCGGGGAGATGAAACCGAAGCCTTTCTCGGCGTTGAAGAATTTTACGGTACCAGTCATTTTGGACATGATAATTTCCTTGAGTAGTGATTAGTGAAACGCCACCGGAGCGGCAATCCATGATTTTTCGTCAGAAATACGTATGGGGAGCACTAAAGAAGGAGAATTATCTGGCAAGAATTATCGGGGATAACTGCCTGCACAAATCACTGCTTTAAGATGACTGCCTAACATAATCAGGTCTGAACTACCGAACCATCGAAAACGATTAGAACACGCACACCCTGTCATGGCAATCTTTATCTTGGTATTCGTTTCAGTCAGTGATGGCTGGATCGGGGTTTTATCCGGGTGTGCATCAGCTGGCAGGGGCCTCCTGCTGCCCTTTTCAGGGAGATGACATGACGCTCTGCCTGCCCCCTTTTTTGCAGCAGCGTCATCTGCGAGCATTCATGCTGCCGTTACCGTCTGCCACGGTATTTGTTGCTGACGGAATCGGACCAGCTGAAGGTGTCGGGCAGTACTTGAGCACTGGCTCGCTCCTTGGCTTTCTCCCGCGCCAGTGCGGAAGCCGCCTTGGCGGCCTGGGCGCGATCGGCGGCAATCTTCTGGCGTCCTGCTTCGCGGATCTTGTTGCGCTCCCCGTTGGTCAGGGTGTGATCGGCATTGGCCTGGGCCTTTTGCACCAGCAGGGCAATCTCGGCTTTCTCGGCCTCGGTCAGATCCTTCATTTCCAGCTTCTTCATGACGCGCTCCTGCGATCGTTGAATGCCCACCCTAACACACATCCACCGGAGACAGGCTGACCATCCGTCCTCGGATGCCAAAAGTGTCGCCCGGTCGTCATTCCCGGGGGGGCACGCTACGGGAACGCCTGGCTGACAGGCGCTGCCGGGAGGCTGGATCCCGGCGGAAGATTGGGAGTATGCTGAGGCCAGTGCGATCCCCGATCGTCACTGTTGGCGTACTGAAATCCACGATTCGGCTGACATGCTGGAACACCCGTTCCAACTGTCCAGGTAACCTTTTTGGAGTCTGATGATGAGCAACAAAGAACAGCATCACGGCAAAGATGCCAAGAAAAAACCGCAGATGTCACTGAAAGAGAAACGCGAAGCCAAACGTCAGAAAGCAGAGCTGAAAAACGGCAGCGCGATGAAGTAACGCTCCATCCACTGCGGCTCCCTGGAGCCGGTATCAAGCCAGTCCATCATGGGCTGGCTTTTTTGTCTCCGGCAGTAGAGGTGGTGCCATAGGCGGCAAAGATCCGCTCATAGCGCCCGTCCGCCTTCATCTTGGCGAGCTGTCTGTCGAACCATTGTCGGTGGCCCGCCTCGCGAAAGGCGAAGTGGTAGTGAGTCGGGGGGAAGAGGTCGTGCTGTCTGACCTTGTCCTTGGGATAGCGGTCGCCCTCCTGGTCATCCCCGAGCAACTGCACCAGATAGTAGTAGAACACCCGCTGTTCCAGGATCACGGCATCGGTGCGCCCGAGCAGGAGCCGCTGTACCTGTCCCTCCTGCCTCGCCACCTCTTCATAACGGGGATTCTGGTCGACGATGTCGGAGAAGGTCGTTCCCAGGATCTGCCGTGCACGCTGGAAGGCACTGACTCGCAGGGTCTGCAAATCCTTCATGGTGTGGACTGCCGTCGGCGCCAGGGTAAAGACCCGGTTGTGGAAGGTGATCACCGGCTGTGAGAGGTAGGCGCTTTCCAGCATGCCGGGTTTGACGTTGATGATGGCGTCCAGCTTGCCTTCCTCCAGCATCCTGAAGGTGCGCTCCAGGGGAAGATAGACGACCTGCAGCTCATGGGGGCTGCCTGCGAAGGCCTCTCGCATGAGATCGAGTTCGATGCCCCTGTCTTCGTGGCTGATGACATAGGGAGGAATGGCAAAGCTGACGCCGACCCGCAGCGGCTCCGCAGCAAGGTGGCCGCCGAACATCAGCAGGGCGAAGCACAGCAGACGGCTCAAGTGGTTCATGCAGGTTCCCGAAGGGAGAAATCGTCTCGATGATAGCCACAAGCCTGGACGAAGGGGACGTAAAGCGCGGGAGAGTGGCAGCAACATGGTCGTCGGGGGAGGTGAATGCGTCAGAAACAGGTAAAAAAAGGTTCATCGCGGCTTTCCGGGGAAGGCCGCCTTGATTTTCAGAAAAAAGTATTCTGAGTCCCTAAATCCATATGCCATACGCTTTATCACTTTGATCTTGTTGTTCACCCCTTCCAGCACACTCGTGTGCATCGGGTA
>NZ_JALIHH010000306.1:540-798 GCF_022869435.1 Aeromonas sp. LsrichE-8G | reverse complement strand
TGAGCGATGGCCAGCCGAGAAGGTGATGGCATTGTATCGTTGCCGTTGGCAGATCGAACTGTTGTTCAAAGAGCTGAAATCACATAACCGGTTGAAGGCGTTCGCGACACGACAAAAAGCGATAGCGGAAGGCTTGATCTGGGCTAAATAACTGATCCCAATAGTGCTACACCTTCGCTGTGCCATAGCCATTCCCCGGGAAAGGAGACACGGTATCCATGAAGTGTTTCACTCGGGCCAGCAGGTTTGCCATCCCTA
>NZ_JALIHH010000306.1:387-530 GCF_022869435.1 Aeromonas sp. LsrichE-8G | reverse complement strand
GTTGAGCTGTTTTACCGCCAGCTTGATGCTGCTGCAACTGGATGCCGAAGTGGTAGGTGAACCCGTTTATACAGGACGTGGCAGACCCAAGCGTGGCGAAGAGCCAATTGGCCATCAGTTTCAAATCACTGGGTTGGCGGCAA
>NZ_JALIHH010000306.1:0-293 GCF_022869435.1 Aeromonas sp. LsrichE-8G | reverse complement strand
GCAATAAACAGCGATGAGTTTTTCTTGATCCCGCTGACGTAAAGTACCCTTCCGTTGCCTGCGTGGAGAACGCCTGCCAGATAATGCTTGGCATTCTGCCCCGGTGTGACAACCCGCTTTTGCTGCGCTCTGAACATCCAGTCGGCCCCTAATTTGGGATTGAGGTCTATATCGACTTCATCCTCATAAAACACCGGATTATCGGCATCACAGCGGGCCAGCGCGGCGTCGATATTCGCCATTTTTTCCTGATAGGCTGGGTCTTTTATCCGCAAGGTCGGCACGGGCCTGCG
>NZ_JALIHH010000305.1:0-293 GCF_022869435.1 Aeromonas sp. LsrichE-8G | reverse complement strand
GCTTGTTGTTCGGTCGGTTCGAGTCGGAATTTGTAGGCTTTCAGAATTTGCATTTAGCGCTCAGTGTGTAGCATTATTGCCATATCTATTAAGCCCGATTGAGTGACAGAATGCAATTCACTAAAATTAATAAATCACGCCATGCGACCTACGCTTTGCACGTACATTTGGTGTTTATCACCAAGTATCGAAAGCCGATATTGGGGGATCTGCATCACGCTTCCTTCAGTCAGTGTGCGGCAGAGGTTTGCAGAGATTTTGGTGCGGAACTGAAAGAGTGTGACGGAGAGGCT
>NZ_JALIHH010000047.1:0-1134 GCF_022869435.1 Aeromonas sp. LsrichE-8G | reverse complement strand
CTTAACCATCCCCTCATATGAGCGAGGCGTGGCGCGGCTTCTGAGGTATGATCGCCATCCTTGACCAGCTAATACCCAACAGACTATCCCCATGTTTAACCACGAACTAATCCTCAACCACATCGACGATATATTTGGACAAGACATGCATGCCAAGCGTGTTCTTTCCCTCGCCAATGCTACCCTCGGGGTTATCGAGTCAGGTTCACTGGCCATCCACGCCATCGGTAGTGGCCTCTCCTTGGCCAACGGTCTCGAACGTAAACATGCGGTTAAACAGGTGGATCGCCTGCTCACTAACACCAAGCTCAATGTCTGGAGCCTCTTTGACGATTGGGTGCCCTATGTGGTCGGTGAACGTACCGAGATCGTAGTCTCCATGGACTGGACCGAATTCGATGCCGATGATCACAGTACCTTGGTTATCAGCCTGCAAACCAACCACAGTCGCAGTACTCCGCTGCTGTGGAAAACCCATCGGAAATCGTTGCTCAAAGGGCAACGCAATGCCCATGAGAAAGAGCTGCTCACCAAGCTCAAGCAGACGTTGCCAGAGGGTATCTTCGTGACGGTAGTCGCTGACCGCGGCTTTGGTTACATGGAGCTGTTCGAACGCCTGGAGCAAGAGCTAGGCTTTGCTTATCTCATTAGATTTAAAGGAAATGTTTTGGTTGGTTACCCTGGTGTAGAGCAGGTTCCAGCTCGGGACTGGCTAACGCCGACCGGGCGCACCCGAACCCTCAAAGCGGTGGAGCTAACTGGGCAGCGACAGCCTGTCGAACGGGTCTATTGTTGTCACAAGAGTGGCATGAAAGACGCGTGGTTTCTGGCCAGTAACCGGACCGACCTGAGCGCCGCCAAGGCGTTGCAACTATACGGCCAGCGCTGGGGTATCGAGACCAGTTTTCGTGATATCAAAGATTACAAATTCGGCATGGGTATGGGAGATGTGCACATCAGTAATCCGGTCCGGCGCGACCGACTGTTTTTATTCAGTGCCCTGGCCATCGTCTTGCTGACGCTGCTGGGTAAGGCTGGAGACAGTGTCGGTCTAGAGAGAACGATCAAGGTCAATACCAGCAAGAGCCGAACCTATTCGTTCTTTCGGCAAGGGGTCATCTATTACCAGTTGCT
>NZ_JALIHH010000304.1:0-368 GCF_022869435.1 Aeromonas sp. LsrichE-8G | reverse complement strand
CTCAACTGGCGTTGGAGCCTTGCCAGCTTGGTCTGATTGGTTTTGAAGCTGTTGACGGGCTCAAACACCGTGCCATCTGACAGGGTTGCGAGCTTGGCGATCCCCGCATCTAGCCCGACCATTGAGCCGGAGGGGTGAATTGGCTCGGACGTCTCCTGCTCGACCTGAAAGGAGATATACCAGTGCCCGGCTGCTTGGCTGACGGTCGCGTTTTTAATTTTTCCTTCAACTGGCTGGGACTGACGGAACTTGACCCACGCCAGCCCGGCAGGCAGCTTCACTCGACCCTTTTCAAGGCGGCAATACTTGTCGAAGTTGACGAACCGGATAGCGTCGCGGTTGTCGCTTTTTTTCTTGAATACGGGTGC
>NZ_JALIHH010000046.1:0-132371 GCF_022869435.1 Aeromonas sp. LsrichE-8G | reverse complement strand
AAAGCCCTGCTGGCGAAACGGGATGCTGTGTACCAGGCCGCCCGAGCACAACACCCAGCGAGGTGGAGTGGCAAGACGCGAGACTGGACACCTATCGGTGCCGTGATGCTAAATCCGGAGCGGCCCGAGAAACCCGAGCCGGAGCAGAAAGAGGCTGCTTAAAACAGCTTTGCGCGACAACTATCTTGAAAAACGCCGCATTTTAGATCAAAAAAACAACTAAAAATGCAGAAACCTGAAGTGCTAATTTTGGCAACATAAAATTTCCTCAGCTAACCTAGACAGACTTAAAGGCAATAAGACATTGATTTTAAAGTATTATATTTATTTGATGTTTGACGTATTCTGATGACATTTTAACTCTATTAACAGGTACGGCCTTCTAAGCCGTGGGTCGCAGGTTCGAATCCTGCAGGGCGCGCCATCGATACAGATGAGTTTGATTGCTGTATCGAAGGCAGATTTCAGTGGTGGCTGTAGCTCAGTTGGTAGAGTCCCGGATTGTGATTCCGGTTGTCGTGGGTTCGAGCCCCATCAGCCACCCCATTATTCCCCTCCAGGCTGGGATCAGCCTGATGAGACAGCCGCATGCTGTCTGTTTGGACCGGCCACTGGCCGGTCTTTTTGTTTCTGCGCCGTCCGCTTTTTGGCGCAACGCCCCCACCCCATCCTCTGGCGCTCGGCGCCCTGCTCAGGACGCAATCCAGACCGCCGTCACAAAAATGGGGTTTTCTGCCCCGCTCAAGAGACGCCCTCCCCATGCCATGACCCAGCGCAAGTCCAGGTCTGATCCCTCGTGTTATGGATAAAAAGATTGATAACACAGCTGCCAGGGCGCTCCTTCCTTCTCTTATCCCTTGTAGAGGAGCAGCCAAATTCGATGGCACCGATTCATCTTTTCGTAATACGGTCATCCCATCCTTAATCAATTAGCTGAAATATAAGGAGTTATTGATACCCCCCGATGCCGGTCCAAGGCCCAACCTGTCACATGCCCCGCCGGTTGCAGGAAAAGTTCCCATACTGAGTTGTCTGCATTGCACATGACTGCCAAGGAGAGACAGAGATGAGTGAAGAAAGCAAATGCCCCTTCAACCACACCGCCGGCGTCGGCAGAACCAATCGAGATTGGTGGCCGAACCAGTTGCGGCTGGATCTGCTGCATCAGCATTCCCCCGGCGCCGATCCCATGGACAAGGACTTTGACTACGCCAAGGCCTTCGCGAGCCTGGATTACAAGGCACTCAAGAAAGATCTGGTCAAGCTGATGACGGATTCCCAGGAGTGGTGGCCGGCGGACTTCGGTCACTACGGCCCCCAGTTCATCCGCATGACCTGGCATGCTGCGGGCACCTATCGCACCACCGACGGTCGCGGTGGCGGCGGCCGTGGCCAACAGCGCTTCGCCCCCCTCAACAGCTGGCCTGACAACGTCAACATCGACAAGTCCCGCCGCCTGCTCTGGCCCATCAAGCAGAAATACGGCAACAAGATCTCCTGGGCCGATCTGCTGATCCTCGCCGGCAACGTCGCCCTGGAGACCATGGGTTTTCGCACCTTCGGCTTTGGCGGTGGGCGGCCAGACGTGTGGGAGCCGGATCAGGACGTCAACTGGGGGGATGAAATTGCCTGGCTCGGGGTCGATCCCGATCGGGTCAAGGGCGATCGCGAGCTTACGGCCCCCTTCGGTGCCACCCACATGGGCCTCATCTACGTCAACCCGGAAGGGCCCAACGCCAGCGGTGACTACATGGAGGCTGCCAAGGACATCCGTTCCACCTTCGGTCGCATGGCCATGAACGATGAAGAGACGGTCGCCCTTATCGCGGGCGGCCACACCTTCGGCAAGGCCCACGGCGCAGCGCCCGAATCCCACAAGGGGCCAGAGCCGGAAGCCGCGCCTCTGGAGGCCCAGGGCCTCGGCTGGATGAGCGACTTCGGCAGCGGCCATGGCAAGGATACCGTCTCGAGCGGGCTCGAAGTAACCTGGACCAAGACACCGGCCCTGTGGAGCAACAACTTCTTTGAAAACCTGTTCAACTACGAGTGGGAGCTGACCACGTCGCCAGCCGGCGCCAAGCAGTGGGTGGCCAAGGATGCACCGGAGATCATTCCCGATGCGCACATCCCGGGCAAGTTCCACAAGCCGACCATGCTCACTACCGACCTGACCCTGCGCTTTGACCCCGAGTTTGGCAAGATCTCCCGCCACTTCTACGAGGATCCGCAGGCCTTCGCCGATGCCTTCGCCCGCGCCTGGTTCAAGCTGACCCACCGTGACATGGGCCCCATCGCCCGCTACCTGGGGCCGGAGGTACCCAAAGAGGAGCTGATCTGGCAAGACCCCATCCCCGCCGTCAATCATCCCCTGATCGATGACAAGGACGTGGCCCTGCTCAAGGAGCAGATCCTGGCGGCCTCCCTGTCCGTGGCCGAGCTGGTGTCGACCGCCTGGGCCTCCGCGTCCACCTTCCGTGGCTCTGACAAACGCGGTGGCGCCAACGGTGCC
Source organism: Aeromonas sp. LsrichE-8G (assembly GCF_022869435.1). NCBI lineage: Bacteria > Pseudomonadati > Pseudomonadota > Gammaproteobacteria > Aeromonadales > Aeromonadaceae > Aeromonas > Aeromonas sp. LsrichE-8G. The sequence continues at coordinate 129,862 of NZ_JALIHH010000046.1, read as the reverse complement.
CGCATCCGGCTCGCCCCGCAAAAGGATTGGGCCGTGAACCAGCCTGCCCAGCTTGCGAAAGTGCTTCAGGCCCTCGACGGGATACAGCAGACCTTCAACGCTTCCGCCACCGGCGGCAAGCGGGTCTCCCTCGCCGATCTCATCGTGCTGGCGGGCGGCGTGGGGGTCGAGCAGGCCTCGAAGAGAGCCGGTGTCGCCGTGACCGTGCCCTTCACTCCGGGCCGGATGGATGCCTCCCAGGCCCAGACCGATGTGGACTCCTTCGCGGTGCTCGAGCCCCTCGCAGATGGATTTCGCAACTACGCGGGCGAGTGCGCGGGCTTCGCGGAGACCATGCTGATCGACAAGGCGCAGCTACTCACCCTGAGTGCCCCCGAGATGACGGTACTGGTGGGCGGCATGCGGGTGCTCGGCACCAACGCGGGCAACTGCCACGGGGTCTTTACCGCCGCCCCGGGCACCCTCTCCAACGACTTCTTCGTCAACCTGCTCGACATGGGCACGGAGTGGAAGCCAGCGGCGGGCAGCCCGGGAGTCTATGAAGGCCGTGATCGCCAGAGCGGCAAGGTGAAGTGGACCGGAACCCGGGTCGATCTGGTGTTCGGTTCCAACTCCCAGCTTCGCGCCCTGGCGGAGGTCTACGCCAGTGCGGATGCCAAGGAGAAGTTCGTGAAGGACTTCGTGGCGGCCTGGACCAAGGTGATGAACCTGGATCGCTTCGACCTCGCCTGATGACGCTGGCAGGCGCCCCGTTCCCAACGCCCCGCTAACGGGGCGTTTTTTATGGGCCGCTTCCAGCCCCCGGCCTCTCCCCGCTCTTCTCGCGGCGGCATCAGCCGGCGGTGATCACGGTGCAGCCCTCCCCTTCGAGCGTCTTGACCAGGACCGGATCCTGCCGGGTGCAGATCAGGTAGTCGAGATCCGCGGCGTGCAGGAAGGGGTAGGAGGCCAGGGACTCCAGCTTGTCGTCATTGCACAGCACCGCCAGCGAGCCGCAACGCTCCACGACCCGGCGCTTGAACTCGCTGTCCTGGTAATGCACGGCGCTGAAGCCGAGATCCGAGGACCAGGCGCAGCCCCCCAGAAAGCCGAGGTCGAAGCGGAACTTGTTGATGCCCTCGGCCGCCGTGATGTCGACGGCCCCGCCGACCAGCGGATCCTGCTCGCCACCGATGAGGATGGTCCTGATGCCGGGTCTCTCCAGCAGCCGGCAGGCGATGGCCGGGCTGTTGGTCACCACCGTCAGGCCCTGGTGTTCCGGCATGAGGGAGGCCAGCAGCAGGTGGGTGCTGCTGGCATCCAGGAAGATCAGCTGGTTCGGTTTGACCAGGCTCAGGGCGGCCATGGCCAGGGCCTGCTTCTGCGCCACATGCTGGGTACTGCGCTCGGTCAGGGTCCCCGTCTGGGGCGACAGGGAGATGGCGCCACCGTGGATGCGCTTGCAGCGCCCCTCATCAGCCAGATAGCGCAGATCCCGCCTGATGGTCGCCTCCGTGGTGCCCAGCGGCTCCGCCAGCTCCGCCGCCATCACTTTGTGGTGCGCGGCCAGCAGATCCAGAATGAGGAGCCGTCGCTCCTCCGGTGAATACTTGTCCATGGTGTTCCCTTGTAATGGCCGGGCGATCATCGCCCGGCCCGCCTCACGCCCCCTACCGCTGCAGTGCGAGCAGTTGCAAGATGGTGTGCATGGCGGCGTCCTCATCGTTCGAGCGGGTGATGAAATGGGCGGCGTCCTTGGTCTCGTCGTGGCCATTGCGCATGGCGAAACTGAAGTCGGCGCACGCCATCAGCCCGAGTCGTTGAGCCCGTCGCCAAAGACCAGGGTCTCATGGCGACCGGCGCCGACCAGCTGCTGCAACCTGGCCACCGTTGTCCCCTAGTGCACGCCGGCATTGGCGATGTCTATCCACTGCTTGTCGGACGCCACTATGTAGGCCTCGTCATCACACTCGCCAAGCTGGCCCCGCAGATCCAGGCAGCGGCCCTGCTTGTCATAGAGGGTGATCTTCACAACGTCCGCGGTGATGTCGCCAAAATCGGCGACCGTCTGCACCTGGGTGTAGGAGCGACGCACCAAGGCTTTCAGATGATCCGGCACCTCCTCCCGGATCGCCGCGCAGGCCGCCGTGCAGGCGATGACGATATGCTCGCCCGGCAGACGCTCCAACCGACGGATGATGGCCAGGCCCAGGGCGTTACCCAGCAGCGCCTCGACCCGGTCGACCTGTTTTCCCGTGCAGGGCGCAAAATGTATCCCCTGCTGCGCCATGGCGGCAACCACCTCGGCGAACAGGGCTCGGTTGTCATCCCCCTGCTATATGAGGCAGGTGCCGTCCATGTCCGTGATGATGAGTTTGATCATGCTGTTACCTCGGATGTATGCATGCTGATCGCGGTCATCATATCGCAACAATGAACACACACAAACAAAAACAAGATCATTTTTGTTCATGTGAGATCGAAACGATCATAGCATGACCTCCTCGCTCGGAGGATCCCAGGCACAGCCCCTTACTTCGACTGTCATCCAAGGAGACCCCATGTTGTCCACACTCTCCAGTCGGCGGCCCCGGCACGAGCGGCTCGCCACCCGAGCCACCTTCTTCTGCTCGGGCTTTGCCACGGCGGCCTGGGCCTCCATCATCCCCTTAGCCAAACTGAACGCCCAGATAAGCGACGCCACCCTGGGCTATGTCGGGGTGCTCTCCAGCCCCGCCCTGGTCGGCTTTGTCGTCGACGCCTTCGGTCTGCCGGCTGCCCTCCATGGCGTCGTTTTGCTGACGGTGCTGGCCCTGCTCCTCAGCAGAGGCGTGGGGCTGGCACCCCGGGCCACCCCTCTTTCTACAACCTGTCAGGAGCTGCCATGAGAAACCCTGTTTTCGGCGACGTGGCGAGGACATTGCGCTCGGCGTCGAGGTCATCGCCAAACGGCTCAACGAGCGATTCACGGAGGCGGTGGTGATCACCGTGGTGCCGGGCGGCATGCTGTTTACCGCCGATGTCGTCAGGGCGCTGCGCTTTGATGTCGCCATGGACTACATCTCCTGCCCCCACACTCCGGGGGAACGCCACAATGCCTCTCCCATCGTCTTTCACAACAATGTCGGCATCCAGGGCAGAGACGTCATCCTGATGGACGACGCCATCGAATCGGGGGGTACCATGAGGCGGCTGGTCGCGCACCTGCAGGCGTTCGCGCCACGTTCCCTGTCCATCGCGACCCTGTTTGTCAAACCAGGGCGCGTGGCTATCCCTGCCGAGCAGTTTTATGCCTATGAAATGACGAGCGATGACCTGCTGGTGGGCTACGGCCTGCCCTGGGAGCACAAGTACCGGAATATCCCCTATGTCTCCAGGTTGAAGAGATAACGGGACGGGACAAGGTTAGGGAGCGATAAACCGATCAGGATAAACCTGACAGCAAGGGAGGCATTGACCAGACTACATCCCGGTGTCGCCCGGTGTACGGCCTATGCCACTCCAGCAGGGCTAGTCCACCCGCCTGTCGATACCGGGTAGAGACCAGATTCCGGTTACCGGAAAAACAAAAGGCCCCGTCTTGCGACGGGGCCTTTTGTTTTATTTGGCGGTGAGGGAGGGATTCGAACCCTCGATACGTTGCCGTATACACACTTTCCAGGCGTGCTCCTTCAGCCACTCGGACACCTCACCAAATTTTACTGCTTGAAGTGGCTTTCGGAGCACGCTGTGCGTGCATCTTGCCCACTTCGTCGGTGGGCAGCCTCTCGGATACCGCACCAAATTTTTGTCTGTGGTTTAACGTGTTCAGCCAACACGATGTTCGCTACGCCGTTGCGCTGGAACGGGGCGTAATTTAGGGGAAAGCCCCGCCGCCGTCAACGGCTTTTTAGCCGCAGCGAACCGTTCGCACATTAAACGCACAGTTCAGGTGCTGAAGTCAGTGAACGGATTCCGGTGCGACCTGGATTTCCGGCAGATTGAGGAAGCCAAGGCGTTCACATTCGGAAACCACTTCATGGGTGGCTGCCGTGGTGCTTTCAACGAACAGCAGGAACTGCTCGACGGTGAGACCCGCCTTGGTAAAGACGGTGTGACCCACAACGAGGCGTGGCAGGTTGTCATCGATGATGTCGAGGAACACCTTGAGGGACGGATATTGCATGTTGAGACGACCCAGTTCGGCCACCAGGGGCAGCAGCGATGAGGGGCGCACCTCCAGCTCGGATGAGAACAGCAGCCCTTCCTCTTCCACGAAGATCCGGCTCTCCTGGATGCCCTCGACGGACTGCAGGGAGACCATGTGGATGCCATGACACTGATCGCACACATAGTGCTCGATCCGGGCCTGTTGCAACCAACGCATTATCATTTCAGAGCTGGGGATATTCATCATTTTCACGACGCGGTAGAGATCAAGGGGCGCAGTCTAAACCAATTTTCAGACAACCAAAAGCACACAGGCCGGATCCCCGTCGTCTCGCTTCTTTTTGACAGGCCCTGTGCCTATACTCAGCCATTCTCGTAGCGCACTCGCCTCCAAAGAGCCCGATGACCATCCAAGAAAAGTATCGCCTGCACCTCAAATCCCTCTCGGATGAACTGCTCGCCCTGCAAAAACCCATCCGCATCCTGGATGCCATCAAATGGCCCCGTCACCTGCAAAGCGACTTTCTGGCAAGTGGCGGCAAGGCACTGCCCGCCATCGACAGGCACTTCTATGAATCCCTCCCCCTGGGGTTCGATCCCCGCAACAAGTACCTTGAGCTCAAGGAGTTGAGGGACAGGATCCGCCGGCACCTCGGCCCTCAGGACGATCTCGGCCGGATCCTGCAAGAGACGGTGGATCAGTACATGGTGGTCATCGAGATGCTGCGCCAGCGCGGGCAGCCTGACTTCCAGCGCTACAGCCAGCGGCTCTACGGCTCGGCAAGCGATCACCTGCGCGGGGATCGCAAGACCCTGAAGGAGCTGGGGGCCAGATTGTGCGACATCTTCTCCCTGCCCGGCGCCCGCCACCTGGTGCGCCCCTACCCCAAGGAGTTCGAGGGGGAAGTCGCGGTGGCGAGGTTGCAAGGCAAGCTGTCTAGCTACTTCAGCGACGGCACAGTCCAGGTCAAGCTCAGCGATGGCATCGTCTCCGATGCCGCCGCCGGTGGGGATTACATCAAGCTCAACTCCCACGCCCGTTTCTCGGAACTCGATCTGCAGGTGCTAGAGGTACACGAAGGCTGGGTTCACGTCGGCACCACCCTCAACGGCCGTCAGCAATCTTACGCCACCTGGCTCGGCGCCGGCTCGCCCCGCATCACCGCCTGTCAGGAGGGGCTGGCGGTACTCATCGAGACCCTCACCTTCAGCTCCTTCCCGGACAGGGCCAAGCGCATCTCGGATCGGGTCATGGCCATCGACATGGCGGAGCGTGGCGCCGATTTCATCGAGGTGTTCCGCCACTTCGTGGCCAAAGGGGCCAGCGAGCACGACGCCTACAAGATCACCCAGCGGGTGTTTCGCGGAGGCATGGTCGAAGGGGGCGCCTGCTTTACCAAGGATCTCTCCTATGTGAAGGGCTATGTGGAGACGGTGAACTTCATTCGCAGCGCCGTGCTGGAGGGGGTGCCGGAGATCCTGCCCATGCTGTTCGTCGGCAAGGTGACCCTGGACGACATCCCCGTGCTCTATCAGCACTATCTGGAGGGGCTCATCGACGCCCCTCGCTACCTCCCTCCCATGTTTCGCGACCTCACCGGGCTCTACGTCTGGTTCGGCTTCGCCTCCGGCATGTCCCTGGTGGACATAGGCCGGGTACAGCAGCATTTTCGCCAGCTCTTCCACCGCCTGCCGGCGGCAGACCCCATCATCGCCCCTGTGGACATCGAGATCGACTGACCTCCACAGACAAAGAGGGCGCCAGATAGGCGCCCTCTTTGGTGTCCAGGCTGCACGAGCCAGCCACGGGTTACTTGAAGGCACGTCCTTCCAGATAGTGCTTGCGGCAGAGCGACACATAGCGATCGTTGCCGCCGATCTCCACCTGCTCACCGTCGCGCATCACCTGCCCCGCCTCGTTGACCCGCGAGTTCATGTGGGCCTTGTTGCCGCACCAGCAGATGCTTTTTAGCTCCTCGAACTTGTCCGCCAGACAGAGCAGGTGGTAGGAGCCGGGAAACAGTTCGCCGCGAAAATCGGTCTTGAGACCATAGGCGATCACCGGAATGTCCTGCTCGTCGACGATGCGGGCAAGCTGGTAGACCTGCTCACGGGTCAGGAACTGCGCCTCGTCAACGATGAAGACATCGATGTGCCGCTTTGCGTGACGCGCCTTGACCATCTCGAAGAGATCGCAGCTGTCGCTGAACACCTCCACTTTCAGCTCAAGGCCGACCCTGGCACTGATGACACCGGCACCGAAGCGATCGTCGATGGCGGGCGTCATGGCCAGCGGATACATGCCACGCTCCAGATAGTTGAAGTGGGCCTGGATGAGCTGGGTCGATTTGCCTGAGTTCATGGTGGCAAATTTGTAGTGCAGTGAAGCCATGATGGGGTTCCGAAACGGGAGTGATGGGGCGCATGCTAACCAAAGCCCCTGCCAAAACCAAGGGGCCCGCAGGCCCCTTGTTCTCTTATGCGACTGCCACGGCGCTATACGCCCGGGCATTGCGCAAATGGTAACCGGAGAAGATCAGGAACCAGAGCCCGCTCACGGTGAAACCGGCCAGCGCGGAGTGCATCAGCCCCATCACCAGGTAGCCGAGCGCAGCGCCAAAGGCGATGGCCAGGGCATAGGGCAGTTGGGTCATCACGTGATCGATGTGATGGCAACCGGCCCCGGTGGCAGACAGGATGCTGGTGCTGGAGATGGGGGAGCTGTGATCCCCGAACACGGACCCTGCCAGTACAGCGGCCAGCATGGGCAGCATCAGACTGATGTCGCTGGCGGCCGCCATGTCGCCGGCGAGCGGCAGCATGATGCCGAAGGTGCCCCAGCTGGTGCCGGTGGCAAACGCCATGGCGCAGGAGAGCACGAAGACCACGGCGGGCAGCACTTCCACCGGCAGATTGCCATTGGCCAGGGAGGCCAGGTATTTGCCGGTTTCCACATCGCGCACCACGGCGCCGATGGTCCAGGCGAACAGCAGGATGTTGATGGCGGGCAGCATGGCCATGATCCCCTGCGGAGCCGCCTTCATCCAGTTGCTTGCCCCGAGCTTGAGGCGCATGGCCAGACCGATGGAGACCACCAGGCTGCACAGGGCACCATAGACCAAGGAGGAGCCGACATTGGTGTTCTCGAAGGAGCCGAGCACACTGAACGGCAGCCCCTTGTCGGCCAGCACCGCAGCCCCGGAGTCAATCATGAAATAGACGGTGGCCAGGGTCAGGGTCAGGATGGGCAGCACCATGTCAATCATGCCGCCATTGCTCTCCTCCGGGCTCTCCATGTCGAGCCCGATGGGGCGCCCCTTGGACTCGTCCCACAGCTTGCCCTCCAGTGCCCACTGCTCATGCTGGCGCATGGGGCCGATGTCGAGCTGGAAGGCGATCACCACCAGCACCATGATCAGGGTGAACACCGCATAGAGGTTCATGGGGATCATTTCGACGAAGGCGGAGATGGGGCTCTGGTCGGTCAGACCATGAGCCGCCATGATGCCGCCGACGAGGGCGATGATGTAGGCCCCCCAGGAGGAGATCGGCATCAGCACGCAAACCGGCGCGGCGGTGGAGTCCAGCAGATAAGCCAGCTTGGCGCGGGAGATCTGGAAGCGATCGGTCACCGGACGGCAGATGGCCCCCACCGACAGGCTGTGGAAGAAGTCGTCGATGAAGAAGGCGAACACCATCAGACCGGTCAGGGACTTGGCACCCTTGCGGGTCTTGGCGCGGCGCTCCGCCCACTCGGCAAACGCCCGAGTCGCACCGGAGACGCTCATCAGGCTGATGAGGCCGCCCAGCAGCAACATGAAGAGGATCATGTTGACGTTGTCACGATTGAGCGCACCGTCGACCCAGAAGATCCTGAGCACGGTATCGAGCATGTAATGCAGGGAAGCAAGGGGAGAAAACTGGTTGAGCAGCAGGCTGCCTGCGACTATGCCCACCCCCAGCGACACCAGGACGCGGCGGGTGATGATCGCCAGCGCAACGGCCAGCAGGGGGGGAACGACGGACCAACCGGAGTCGGCGTAATGAACGATGTCCATGATCTCTTTGCACCTAAAGACAACAGGTGGAGATCTACCGAGAGGATCAAAGAAACAAAACCCATGGGGAGGGTATACTCCTCAGCCCCTTCAGGTAGCGCTCCATAGTGGATGACTATGGCAGTCCTGCACCTATTAGATGCAGAACCAGCAACCCGGTATGATGGCCTGGTCACTTCGGCGCCGACTCCTTTCATCGAGCATCGCAGGCATCACCCTCCGCTCGGTTACTCATAGGCAGCGCGCCTCTACTTAAAGGTATTCGCGGCACATTTTATCGAGCCGCCGGGTGATAGCAAGTTTTTTGATTAAATTTCAAGGTTTCTGAGGCACCCACATCTTCAAAGATAGTCAAATGGTTCATCAAAGACTCCACTGGCGATATTTTCATCTGACACGAGTCCATTCGAAGATGTTGGCCCGTCAAACGGATAAAAATATCCTTAATATCTATTTCAAGACTTAATTTATCAGCCTAATTAATTATTTTGGCAGGCTTGACTTGGTACCAATCACCCCTATAAATTATCGAAAAACCAGTTCTTCCCTTAATATTTTGCTCGCGTGGTAGCCAATATGAACGAATTTCTGAAAGTGCTGTTGAATATCCGTAGCCTGCGTGCAGCTTGCCGCGATTTGACGCTGGAACAACTGGAAGAAGGCTTGGAAAAGCTCTCCGCCATCGTCGATGAACGTCGGCAAGATGAATCCGCCGAACGCCAGGCCCGTGAAGAACATCAAAAGAAAATTGCCGAATATGCCGAAATGCTGAAGGCCGCAGGGATCGATCCCGCCGAATTGGTCAACACCGTGGTGCCCGAGAATACCAAGGTCAGCAAACGTGCGCCCCGCCCCGCCAAATATCGTTATCTTGACAATGGCGTGGAAAAAACCTGGACCGGTCAGGGCCGCATGCCCTCGGTCATTGCCAAGGCCGTTGCCGAAGGCAAATCCGTGGAAGCCTTTGCCATCTGACTGCAATATCAGGCCCCTTTCCACAGCAATAAAAAAACCTCGCAAGGCGAGGTTTTTTTATTGCCGCTTCGAGCAGTTGTCAGCCTCTGTCAGCCACCTTGACCCAGAGGATCTCCGGGGTGCCTGACGATACCAGCAAGTATCGGGCGATGGTGAAAAACCAGTCGCTCAGCCGGTTGAGATAGGGCAAAACAGCCGGATTCACCCGCTCTACGCGGCTCAACCCAAGCAGCAGGCGCTCGCAGCGACGGGTCAGGGTACGCACCACATGTGCCTGGGCCGCCGCCCGCGAACCGCTCGGCAAAATAAAATTGCGCAGCACCGGCAACCCGGCACTGTAGGCATCGATCTGTTGCTCGAGCCTGTTCGTCCAAGCCTCGTTCACCTGCCACAGCGCATCCGTTTGCGATTCACTGGAAAATGCCAGCTCCCCGCCCAGATCAAACAGCTCCTGCTGCAACAATATGAGATCGGCCAGGAGAGTCGTCTCCCCGGCGGGTATTTCAGCCATCAACAAGCCTATTTGGGAATTCAGCTCGTCGATGGCGCCATAGGTCTCGACACGTTTATCGTCTTTGGCCAGGGAAGTGCCATCGGCCAGTCGCGTGAGCCCCTTGTCCCCTTGCCTTGTATATATTCTCATTCTGACATCCTGTTAATAATGGGAATAATCATGGACTCGAGTCCATTGAGCTTTATCTCGTAGGCCAGTGCCAGAGACTGGCCCAAGGTACCGGCCGGAAAACCGCTTCGCGCCATCCATACCAGATAGGGCTCGGGAATATCGATGATGCGCCGCCCCTTGTATTTTCCGTAAGGCATCTTGCTGGCCAGCGTCAGCAAGATGCGCTCATCGCTGAGTCCATCCATATCAATCGATATTCAGGTATTTATGGGTCTGGATGGAGAGTCGCCAGTTACGGGCGATGCAGGTCGCCATGGCCAGCTCCGTGGCCCTGGCTTTCTGGCTGATGGGTTGCAACGCAATCATCACATCGGGGCGCAGCCGGGCGGTGGCCAGCAGGGCATCCAGCTCCTCGATATGGTGCTCGGTGGCCACCGGATGCTTGATCTCGTTGGCCCGCTCCAGTGCAGAGACCAGCACCGGCAACCCACCCTTCATGCCGATCTTGGGGGAAACAGTCACCCAGGTCTGCTCATGGGTCAGCACCTCGCTGGTCCCGCTGGTTTCGATCTGCACCTGATAACCCGATGCCACCAGGGCCGAAGAGAGCTCGCGCAAGTCGTAGAGGCAGGGCTCACCACCGGTCAACACCACGTGACGGGCCCGGTAACCGAGCCGGGTAAAGCTGGCCAGAATATCTTCCGTGCTCATCTTGCTCCAGCCGTCGGACTCATTGGAACGATCGAGCACCTCGCCAGGGGCCACCTCACGCTCGGGGTCCACCACCCAGGTGTGGCGGGTATCGCACCAGGGGCAGCCCACCGGGCAGCCCTGAAGGCGAACGAAGATGGCGGGCAGGCCGGTAAATACCCCCTCCCCCTGGATGGTCTGGAAGATCTCGTTGATTGGATAGTGCATCTTGGTCACGACTTGCTGCAAAAGGGGCGGATTATACCCCAAACCCGGGCTAGGCACAGGCTCAGGATCCGCTTTTCTCGCCCAGTCCGCTCTTCTCGTAAAGTCTGGCACGGATGCCGATCTTGTCAGCCAGATAGTGATCCAGGCCACGGCGACGCAGCTCGCAGGCAGGACAGGCCCCGCAACCATCTCCCTGGACACCGTTGTAGCAAGTGAGCGTCTGGTGACGCACGGTATCGAGGTGACCGTAATGATCCGCCAGCGCCCAGGTTTCGGCCTTGTCGAGCCACATCAGGGGGGTTTCGAAGCGGATGGGGCGATCCAGCCCCAGGGAGACCGCCTGATTGAGCGCCTTGACGAAGTCGTCGCGGCAATCGGGATAGCCGGAAAAGTCGGTCTCGCACACCCCGGTGATCACCGCTTCGGCGCCCATCTGATAGGCATAGATGGCCGCCAGGGTCAGGAACAGGATGTTGCGTCCCGGCACGAAGGTGTTGGGCAGGCCGTTCTCCTGAAGCTCGAAGCTCACCGGTATGTCGTCCCGGGTCAGCGCAGAGATGGCCAGCTCCCCGAGCATGGTCACATCCATTACCTTGTGGGCGGCGATCCCGAGCGCCGCCGCCAGATGGCGGGCGGTGTCAATCTCCGCCCGGTGGCGCTGGCCGTAATCGAAGGTGATGGCATGCACTTCGTCATAGCGGGCCTGTGCCTGCACCAGACAGGTGGTGCTGTCCTGCCCGCCACTGAAGACCACGACGGCTTTTTTCATGTTTTTCACTCCTCTGGGCAACTCAACGGCGGCGGCCTTGTGCAAAGTCATGCCACTGCCGGTTCAAATGGGTAAACAGGGTCATCAGCGGGGCGAAGCGCTCAGGCTCTCCTTCCCACCGGGACAACAGATGGTAGCCCGCTTCCAGGGTGGACAGCGCCTCCTCAAAGGGCTTCTTGCGAATGGAATATTGTCCGGCAATGGCGCCGAGGGTGATCCGCGGCAACCCGAGCAGTGCAGGCGAGCTGTGCAACATGCGATAGGCTTTGCGCCAGGTACCATCGAGGAGGATGAAGTGGGCTCGCACGGTGCGTCCACGCCTCAGGAGATGCTCCCTTGCCTGTATCAGGGTCAGGGCCTCCTCATCGGGCCACAGCACGTAGCACTGGACAGCGGGGTCGGCAAGCAGGGCATTGAGCCCTTCGTCGTCGGAAAAGTCCTCTCCCACATGGATGCGCACATCGGTCAGGGACGCCGCCAGCAACGCAGCCGTCCCCTTGGGGTGACCTACTTCGGCAGGGTGTTGCAGAATATGGAGCGCAGCCAGGTTCGGCACCCGCTGAATATAATCGCACAGGCACGCTTTGAGGGCCCGGGTACAGCGTGTACAGTATCGGCTCTCTTTGTCGTTGGGCTGCTTCATGTTGTCAGGAAAATCGGGTCTGCTCTGGGTCATCGCGCTTTCGCTCGTCACTGCCTTGCTCTTTTTCACCGTGCCAAATCATCAGCTCGCCTTCGATCGCGACCTGATCGCCCAGGGCGAAGGGTGGCGCATCATAACAGGCAATCTGGCACACACCAATGGATGGCACCTGCTGCTCAACCTGAGCGGTCTGGCCGTGCTCTACAGCCTGTTTCAGGAGTACCTGACGGGATGGCGCCTGCCCGTGCTGTTGCTGCTGCTGGGAACGGCGGTCGGACTCGGCATCTGGTGGGGCTGCCCGCAAACCCAGTGGTACATGGGACTCTCCGGCCTGCTGCACGGCTTGTTCGTATGGGGTGCCATGCAGGACATCCGCTTTCGCCGTCACTCCGGCTGGCTGATGCTGGCGGGCGTCGCCATCAAGCTCGGTGTGGACTTTTACAGTGCCGGCGAGAGCCCTGTCTCCGCCTTGATCGGTGCCAGGGTGCACATCGAGTCACACTTCATCGGCGCACTCGCCGGCCTGCTGCTCGGCCTCTTCCCCATTCGTCTGGACACCCAGGCCGTCCACTCCTGAACTCCCTATAGGCAGGGCCAGCCCACGGCCAAAATGCAGCAGGCCGGATCTGGGATCCGGCCTGCGCTCATTCGCCCATTACGCCGTTACCGGCAAAGCTCGGCATTGATCGCCCCAAGCACGGCGGCGGGATCCGAGGACTGGGTGATAGGACGGCCGATCACCAGATAATCCGCCCCCGCCTCCACCGCTGCCAGCGGCGTCATGACGCGGCGCTGATCACCGGCAGCCGATCCGCTCGGACGAATGCCCGGCGTCACCAGCTTGAATTCGGCTCCCAGCAGCCCCTTCAGCACACTCGCCTCTTCCGCGGAGCAGACCACACCATCCAGCCCGGCCGCCTTGGCAAGGGTGGCCAGGCGGATCACCTGTTCTGCCGGCGTCACATCCAGACCCAGGGGCGCCATGTCGGACTGCTCCATGCTGGTCAGCACGGTTACCCCGATGAGCAGGGGCGCCTTGTCCCCGTATGGCAGCAACGCCTCTCTGGCGGCACGCATCATGCGTTCGCCACCGCTGGCATGGACATTCACCATCCAGACGCCCAGCTCCGCACTGGCCGCCACCGCCTTGGCGACGGTGTTGGGAATGTCGTGAAATTTCAGATCCAGGAAGACGTCGAACCCCTTGGCCACCAGTTGACGAACGAACTGGGGACCAAACAGGGTAAACATCTCCTTGCCTACTTTGAGGCGGCACTGGGCCGGTGAGATCTGCTCAATGAAGGCAAAGGCGTCGGCTTCGTGCTGATAATCCAGCGCGACCAGTACTTTGGGGTCTTGCATGTCACTTCCTATGGATTGTTATGCCACAGCCAGGCGCAGCAGAGCCGGGGCCCGGTTGCACGCTGGCATCTGAAATTCTTGGGTATCCGTGCTCGCCCGGGCGTGTTGGCCTCGCTGGCGTTTACTCCCCATCCAGCCCTCGGATCGGCTTGATGGTGCCCCACTGCCGGCAGGAAGGGCATTGCCAGAACAGCGAATGGGTGGCAAAGCCGCACTGACGGCACTTGTGGGTCGACTTGATCTTGATCTGCTCACCGACCAACTGTTGCAGCAGCTCCAGGCTCTCCTTGGCAGGCCCCTCCTCGGCACTGGCCAACTGGAAACCGACCAGCTGATAAAACCCCTTCATGGAGGGGTGGCGACGCAGTTGGCGCAGCACCAGCGCACGGGCCTGACTCAACCCATCGCGGGCCTCCACCAGATTGGCCAGCGCCAGGGTCACGCTGACCCCCGCATGATCCTCTACCGCTTTTTCAAGCAGCGGGATCAGCTCCTGGCTGCGACCAAGCTGGCGATAGCAATCAAGCAGTTTTGGCATGGCTTCGGAGGCAAAGTCGATGTCCTGCTCGAACACCCGCAGGAGCTCCTTGGCCGCATCCTCGAACCTGCCCTCCTCCATCGCCAGATCGGCCAGCCGCAAGCTGGCGCGGGCACAGGCCGGGTGGGCACCGAGCGCACGCTTGAGCTTGGCGATCCCCGCAGGCTTGTCGCCATCGCGCAAGGCACTCTCCGCCTGTTCGCAATAGAAGTGGGAAATGGGCTCGGCCAGCTTCTTGCCCTGGAATTTCTGCAGACGCACCGCCACGGCGATGGCATTGTCCCAGTCACGCAACTGCTGATGAATGATCAGGAGCTGTGCCAGAGCCGTCTCTTCGAAATCGCTGTCATCACACAGCTCTTTCCAGAGTGCTTCGGCCCGATCGAGCAAGCCGGCAGCCAGAAAGTCACGGGCCAGCTCCTGCAAGGCAAGCTGACGCTGCTCACGGGTCAGCTGACGGGCGACCAGGTTCTGGTGGATCTTGATGGCGCGATCGACCTCGCCCCGTTGACGGAACAGGTTGCCGAGGGAGAGGTGGGTTTCGATGGTTTCGCTGTCGACTTCCAGCAGCTGGATAAAGAGATCCACCGCCTTGTCCGACTCGTCAGAGAGCAAATAGTTGAGGCCCGCCACGTACTGACGGGAAAACTGGTTACTCTGTTGCTGGGTGTCCTGGCGAACACTCCTGCGGCCCATGTACCAGCCATAACCGGCGGCGATGGGCAACAGCAGGAAAAGCAGTTCAAGCATTGAGGGACATTATTCCTTGGCTGTCGACCGGGCAAGCTCCAACTCGCGAGATTGACGACGCATGGTTCGGTTCAGGGTGCGATTTTGCAGTTTGAGACGCAGGAACAGCAGGCCAAACACCAGCCAGCCCAGCAGAAAGCCGCCGGCGAAGAAGAACCCCAACAACATGGAGAGCGAGAACTCCCCCTGGGCGATCAAGTAGTTGAACTGCACCAGCTGACCATTTTGAGAACCGATGGCAAGGGTCAGGACAAACACCAGCACCAGTGGAATGAGGGCCAAGATACGCTTCATGGGAGCTCCCTGTCTGTAGCGAATGAGTGACTGATTATCCTTAAAATCACAGGCAGACTCTAGCGCGAATGG
The DNA here is from genome assembly GCF_022869435.1 of Aeromonas sp. LsrichE-8G. NCBI lineage: Bacteria > Pseudomonadati > Pseudomonadota > Gammaproteobacteria > Aeromonadales > Aeromonadaceae > Aeromonas > Aeromonas sp. LsrichE-8G. Next base: position 114,730 of record NZ_JALIHH010000046.1, on the reverse strand, counting down.
GAAAAGAGTGTGAGAAACCCGACAACGGGCAGACTCCAGAACATAAAAATAAAAAAGGCATACTCAGGTATGCCGTTTTCTGCATTATTCGATGATGTTGACGCGTTCGCGCAACTCTTTGCCAGGTTTGAAGTGCGGGACATATTTCCCGGTCAGTTCAACCTTGTCCCCGGTCTTGGGGTTGCGACCCACGCGGGGCGCACGATAGTGCAGCGAGAAACTGCCAAATCCTCGGATTTCAATCCGGTCGCCGTTTTGCAAGGTCGATGCCATCTGCTCAAGGATCTCCTTGATTGCGGCTTCGACATCCTTGGCCGGCATATGCATGCGGCTGGCTGCCAGTTGTTCGATGAGATCTGATTTGGTCATAAGGTTAAATCTCCTTCCCCGATCACATGCAATAATCATTTTGCCAAGATAAAAAAGGGCGGCGCAATGCCGCCCTTTTCTTGCATCAAGGATTACTCACCCTTGGCGGCTTTGAACGCTTCCATCATGGCATTGCTGAACACAACTTCTTCTTGTTGGTTCAGGCTGTCGATGGCGACACGCTCGTCAGCCTCGTCCTTGGCACGGACAGACAGGCTCACGGTGCGGTTCTTGCGATCAACGCCCATGAATTTGGCTTCAACTTCGTCACCAACAGACAGCACCAGAGTGGCGTCTTCTACGCGGTCACGAGCAGCGTCGGAGGCACGCAGGTAGCCTTCTACGCCGTCAGCCAGTTCGATCACGGCACCCTTGGCATCAACCTCGGTAACCTTGCCCTTCACAATAGCACCTTTCTTGTTGTCAGACAGGTACTTATTGAACGGGTCTTCTTCGATCTGCTTGACGCCCAGGGAGATGCGCTCACGCTCCGGGTCCACTTGCAGAACAACGGCTTCGATCTCGTCGCCCTTCTTGAATTCACGCACGGCTTCTTCGCCCTGGTTGTTCCAGGAGATGTCAGACAGGTGAACCAGGCCGTCGATGCCGCCATCCAGACCGATGAAGATACCGAAGTCAGTGATGGACTTGATCTTGCCGGAAACACGGTCGCCCTTGGCGTGAGTTTCGGCAAACAGCTGCCACGGGTTGGATTTGCACTGCTTCAGACCCAGGGAGATACGACGACGCTCTTCGTCGATGTCCAGAACCATCACGTCAACCACGTCACCAACGTTAACAACCTTGGACGGGTGGATGTTCTTGTTGGTCCAATCCATCTCGGATACGTGTACCAGGCCTTCAACGCCTTCTTCGATTTCAACGAAGCAGCCGTAGTCGGTCAGGTTGGTCACGCGGCCAGACAGACGGGTGGTCTCCGGGTAACGCTTGGCGATAGCAACCCAGGGATCTTCGCCCAGCTGCTTCAGGCCCAGGGATACACGGGTACGCTCGCGGTCGAACTTCAGAACCTTGACAGCGATCTCGTCGCCAACGTTGACGATTTCGGAAGGATGCTTAACGCGCTTCCACGCCATGTCGGTGATGTGCAGCAGGCCGTCAACACCGCCCAGATCTACGAATGCACCGTAGTCGGTCAGGTTCTTGACGATACCCTTAACTTCTTGACCTTCTTGCAGGTTGGCCAGCAGGCTTTCACGCTCGGAGGTGTTCTCGGTCTCGATCACGGCACGACGGGAAACAACAACGTTGTTGCGCTTCTGGTCCAGCTTGATGACTTTGAACTCGAGTTCTTTGTTTTCCAGGTGAGCGGTGTCACGGATCGGACGCACGTCAACCAGAGAACCCGGCAGGAAGGCACGGATGCCGTTCAGTTCAACGGTGAAACCACCCTTGACCTTGCCGTTGATGATACCGATAACGGTAGCTTGCTCTTCGTAAGCTTTTTCAAGCTGCAGCCAGGCTTCGTGGCGCTTGGCTTTTTCGCGGGACAGCTTGGTTTCGCCGAAACCATCTTCGATAGAGTCCAGAGCCACGTCAACGGAGTCACCTACGTTGATTTCCAGCTCGCCCATGGCGTTCTTGAATTCTTCAGCCGGGATAGCAGACTCGGATTTCAGACCGGCATCAACCAGTACGAAACCGTTCTCGATAGCAACGACAGTGCCCTTGACGATGGAACCTTGACGGGTTTCAACGGCGTTCAGGGACTCTTCAAAGAGTTGAGCAAAAGATTCGATCATTGTTTATGTCACAAATGAAACATCCACTTGCAATCCGGCACAAGCGGGGTTGTTTTAAATTATCTGCGCCATCCTTGGTGCAGACGACTGACATCAGTTTGCGCTGACATCACCAAGTTGTTGCTCTGCATAGGCAAGCACCGTTGCCAGCACTTCATCTATGGTCATGGACGTTGAGTCTACAACAAGAGCATCTTCCGCGGGTTTCAGGGGAGCGACGGCGCGATTTCTGTCGCGATCGTCACGTTCCCGAATCTCGGTTAAAAGACGCTCAAAGTTAACATCAAAGCCCTTATCTTGCAACTGCTTATAGCGGCGCTGGGCCCGCTCCTCGGCGCTGGCGTCGAGGAAAATCTTCACATCCGCCTCGGGGAAAACCACTGTACCCATGTCGCGACCGTCGGCGATGAGACCGGGGGCTTGGCGAAATGCTCGCTGGCGACGCAGCAGGGCTTCACGTACCCGGGGAAACGCCGCGATTTTGCTGGCCGCGTTGCCCACTTCTTCAGTACGAATGGTGCGGGAAACATCCTCCCCTTCGAGGATCACCTTGACCAGCTCCCCTTCTACCTGGAATTGCACATCCAGATTGGCGGCCAGGGGAACCAATGCGGCTTCGGAATCGAGCTCCACATCGTGATGCAGGGCTGCCAGGGAGAGCACCCGGTAGATGGCACCGGAATCGAGCAGGTGCCAGCCCAGTTTTTCAGCCAGCAACTGGCACAAGGTGCCTTTTCCTGCTCCACTTGGGCCATCAATAGTCATCACGGGGGCCATCTGAGCCATAACGTTTCTCCTGCGCACTCGGCATCTTGACTGGTTGCACACATCCCTGTCGGGATGGGTTAATGGGCGCCGATTATACCCGAATGCGCCGTCGCTGGCAGTTGTCAGGGCACACAATTGCGCAAAAGTCGTCGTGATTGTACCTATTCTGACCAATCGGGTTAACCCACTTCTCACGCAAGGTTTTGTTCTTATGGTTGTTCCGGACAATGCGCGCTAAACTGGCCGCCCTTTTTTAAGCAGCTGTAGTCAGGAGCAACCATATGAGCAGCGTTACCCTCGTGGCCAAATCCAAGTTGCCGACCCCCTGGGGCACTTTCACGCTGGTTGGTTTTCAGGAAACCGGCACGGGCAAGGATCATGCCGCGCTGGTGATGGGCGATATCGCAGACGGCGAACCCGTGCTGGGACGCATTCATTCCGAGTGTCTGACCGGGGATGCCCTGTTCAGTCTGCGTTGTGACTGCGGCTTCCAATTGCAGGCCGCGCTGGAAAACATCGCCAAGGCGGGCCGCGGCGTCCTGCTGTATGTCCGTCAGGAAGGGCGAGGCATCGGCTTGCTCAACAAGATCCGGGCCTATCATCTGCAGGATCAGGGGGCCGATACCGTGGAGGCCAACGTGGCGCTTGGCTTTGCCGCCGACATGCGCGACTACACCATCTGTGCCGACATGCTCAAGGCGCTCGAGGTCAAGTCCCTGCGCCTGATGACCAACAACCCGCGCAAGTTGAAGGCGATGGAATCCTTTGGCATCCCGGTGGCGGAGCGCGTGCCCCTTCAGGAAGGTCGCAATCCCCACAACGAGTTTTATCTCTCCACCAAGGCAAACAAGCTGGATCACCTGTTCAAGAAGTAAGGTTGCATCCACCTTGTCAGCATACGCCTCCAGATTGGAGGCGTTTTTATTGGTGATACCACTCAATCATTGAGTATCTGTAGCGCAATGGTGAGAAACATCCCCTTGTGCCAGCAAAAAATCCCGCAATGCCCGGTTCGCCATGGAGAGCGGATCCCCCCGTCGCCAGGCTACGCAGAGATCAAGGAAGATGGGGGGTGAAAAAGGGATGCCGGTGAGGGCCGGCTCCTCTTCCAGCGCCATGCGCAGGAAGGTGGTCACGGCGAATCCCTGACGCACCACCGCCTTGAGCAGCGGGATGAGATTGCTTTCGAACGCGATGTCAGGCTCTACCCCCAGCCCCTGCGCCAACACCTCCATGTGTTCCCTGTGGTAGAAGCCTCGCCGGAACATGGCGAGCTCCTGGCCGAAGAACTGTGGCAGCGAGACCGACTCAGCGCCGCGCAGGGGGTGCTCCTCCCCCACCACCATCAGCATCTCTTCCCGCAGCAGTTGCGCCCCCTCGAGGGCCGGTGGCAGATCGCTGGTGATGAGGATGGCGAGATCCAGACTGCCATCCACCATGCGGCTGAGCAGCTCCCGGGTGCCCGCCTCCTCCACCCGGATCTTCAAGCCGGGGTAGCGATGCTTGAACGCCATCAGGATTGGCGGGAAGTAATAAGAGCCCATCATGTAGGGGATGCCGATGCGCACCTCCCCCCGCTCCAGCCCCTTGAGCTCGGCCATCTCGGCCTCGGCCTGGTGCATCTGGCGCAGCAGCCGTTCGGCGTGGCGACAGAGGACCTCTCCCTCCGGGGTGAGGCGCACGCTGCGGTCCTGCCGGTCAAACAGCCGCAGATCGAGCTGCTGCTCCAGCTTGGCGATGGCCATGCTGACGGCAGGCTGGGCCACGTTCAGCCCCTGGGCCGCCCTGGTGAAGGAGCCGGCATCGCGCACCGCCAGCAGGTATCCGAGCTGTTTCAGATCCATATCAATTTCATTTATCAGGGTGATAACTTAAATATATTATATTTATACGTTTCGTCGCACTACCCTGCACAAAAGTCGTCGGGACAACTCCATATGATCGAAGTAGGCAGTCGCGAATGGATACGCGCCACCCTGGCCCTCAGCCTGGGCTCCTTCCTGGTATTCCTCAACCTCTACCAGACCCATCCCCTGCTGCCGCTCCTGGCAGAGGTCTTCTCCGTCAGCGCCCTGTCCGCCAGCTGGACGCTGGCAGGCTGCACCGCAGGGCTTGCAGGCTCCCTGCTCGTCTGTGCCCGTCTGGCTGATCGGTTCGGACGGCGGCGGATCATGCTGTGGACCCTGGCGGCCGCCATCCTGCTCTCCCTGTGCATCCCCTGGGTCACCCACTTTGATGTGCTGGTGAGCCTGCGCATCCTGCAAGGCGTCCTGCTGGCAGGTCTCCCCGCCACCGCCATTGCCTACATGGGGGAAGAGTTCAGCAAACGTGCCCTGATCGTAGCCGTCGGCGTCTATATCGCGGCCAACTCCCTGGGGGGCATTGCGGGCCGGGTGGTCGGCGGTCTTCTGGCTGGCTGGTTTGGTGACTGGCAGCACACCTTCCTCGGTATCGGGATCATCAGCCTCGCCCTGCTGCCACTGGTCATCTGGCTGCTGCCCGCCCAGCGCTGCTTCGTGGCCGTGGAGGCAGCGCCTGGGCAACTGCACCACGCCATCCAGAGTCACCTTGGCAACCCCTTGCTGGTGGGGGCCTATCTCATCGGCGGCCTCAACTTCATGGTCTTCCTGAACCAGTACAGCTATCTCACCTTCCTGCTGGCCAAGGCCCCCTTCTCCCTGCCGACCCAGTGGCTCGGTATGCTGTTTCTGACCTACCTCACCGGCACCGTCGCCTCTTCACTGAGCGGCCGCGGGGCCCATCGCTGGGGAGCACATCGTCTGCTGCTGGCGGGAATAACCTTGATGGCACTCGGCAGCCTGGCCCTGTTGCAGGGGAGCCTTGTCGCCATCATCGGGGGATTGCTTGTCTCGAGCTTTGGCTTCTTCCTCGCCCACGCCTGTGCCAGCGCCTGGGTCGGCCAGCACGTGGAGCACAACCGGGCGCTCGCCTCATCGCTCTATCTGGTGGGGTATTACCTGGGAGCCAGTCTGGGTGGGCTTTATCTGCACCCCTTCTGGGAGCAAGGGGGGCTCTGGGGTCTGGTGCTCGGCATCGAGCTGGTGTTGATGATCACCGCGGGGTTGAGCCTCTGGCTCGGTCACTTGAAAGGACGTGTGGCGCCAGCTTGTGCGTTGACGCCACAGGGTCAGGCTCCCGTCAACGGGCCCTCCCCTCACAGACCGTCATAATAGTCCGCCGGTACCGGCACCACGGCGCCGGTGCAGAGCTCTTCGTCGATCACCTCATCAAGCGGGCGCAGATGAAACTTGATCTGCCCAGAGGGCAGCATCAATCCTATATCCGGATTGCGTCCGTCATCGATGTTGCCGCTCTTGAAGGGGACATCGGGATGCGTCGCCACCAAGGCCGTGAGCGAGGGCACCACCAGCTCGATATGTTCGAGCCCGGCCTGATGGCTTCTACCCGCCTTGGGGGCGGCCAGTTCGATGCAGGGGACGGTCACCTGCTCCCAGCAGACAGGCTGGTGCAAGCGATAGGTGGCGATGGGACGACCGCCTATCATCCCCTCCACCAGCAAGACTCCGTGGGCGGCCAGCACCGCTTTCAACTCCAGATATTCCGGCAGGGTGGCGGCGCGGTAGCAGAGGTGATCCACCACGGGGGAGTCATTGACTCCCATGACGGCACGCATTTCCGTGAGCAGTTGGCAAACAAATGGGGCCATGGGCCCCAGTGTGGAATCCAGGGGATGTGACATGATCACCATTTCTTCTTCGGTTGGAACAGGACGTCCAGTTCGTCCGTCTCTTTGTCCTTGATGTTTTGCAGCTCCTTCTCGCTGTGCTGCTGCAGGTGTTCTTCCAGCTGGCGCATCCCCTGACGCATGTCCTCTTCCCGCGCCAGCAGGTAGGGATCCTTGTCGGTGACATTGGCCAGCACCCCCAGTCCCTTGGTGTAGAGCTGGCGGCAGGTGCCGTACTGCCCCTGGATCTGAGCATCCATGGCCCGCTTGAGCAGGTTGGCGATGTTGATCTTGAGCTGCATCAGCTCGAGGCGGCGATCCTCCTGGGCAAAGCCCTGAGGATCTATCTTGCCCTTGTTGTGCTCGACCCGCAGCACGGCCCGCATCTTCTTGGCCAGTTGCAGCATCTGGATGGCCTGGCGGTCGGACTCCGGCGTCTTGAAATGTCCCTCGTCCTGGCTGCTGTAGTTCTCCTGCACGTTCTTGATCTGGAGCTGGACATCGGCGATGCGCTGCTTGACCTGTGCATTGGGCATCACCAGCGCGATGGCGCGGTAGGCATCCAGGATCCGGTGTTGCAACAGCAGCACCATGTTTTTGGAAAAGGGCACCAGGTTGACGTTCAGCAACACCTCTTCGGTCTCGTCTGCCACCGCCTTGTGACGGGCAATGGCCTGGCGCTTGTCCGATTCGGCCTTCTGCTTGTATTGCTGCACCACGTTATAGGCGATGACCAGAAACAGGAGTGCGCCGATTGACAGCAATATCAGGGTTAAAATCATAGGGTGTTCACACTCCAGTCCCAATCCAATTGCGAGATCCTACAACAGCTTAGCCTCATAGGGTAGCGCCCAGATCCCGTATTGCCTCACAAGAACGCTCCCAGGCGGTGACCGCATCCGGTGCGTCTTGCTCCATATCGCCCGCCGCCCCCATTACTTGAGGCAAAAACCCTTCGACTGCAGGAATCCCAGCATGAAGGGCCTCGCCTCCTTGCCCAGGATCCCCCTGATCTGCCCGCTCCAGGTCTGATCCTTGTTGTTGCTGCTGCGGGCCTGGTAGTAGTCGTGGATCTGCCGATCATATTGGGCCAGCAGGGCGCGATCGAGCGTCTCTGGATAGCGGTTCTCGTGCACCACCAGCGCCCGGGGCAGCCGCGGTTTTTGCTCCGGCCGCTGGGCGGGATGACCCAGGCAGAGGCCAAACAGCGGGATCACCTGATGGGGCAGACCCAGCACCTCGCTCACCTTGGCCGGATTGTTGCGAATGCCGCCGATATAGACCCCCCCCAGCCCAAGTGACTGGGCCGCCAGCAAGGCATTTTGCGCCATCAGGGCGCCGTCGATGGCCCCGATCATGAGCTGCTCCACGAAGCCGGTGCGGGCCTCCGGCACTATCTGGCTGTGACGATGGTAGTCGGCGCAAAACACCAGAAACTCCGCCGCTTCGACCACATAGGCCTGATGGCCGGCCAGCTCCGCCAGGGTGGCCCGCAGCCCCTTGTCGGTGACCCGGATGATGCTGTTGGCCTGGAGGAAGCTGGAGCTCGCGGCGCTCTGAGCGGCGCTCAGGATCTGATCCAGCTGCTCTGCGCTGACGGGCTCTGGGGTGAACTGGCGAATGGAGCGATGGGAAAGAATGAGATCGATGGTCGGGTTCATGGTACCTCCGGAATGAAGGTCACACTCTACCCAAAAAAAGCGGGGGGCCCAAGGCCCCCCGTCACCCTCAAGGGGCAGGATAGACATAGGGGGCCTGCAACCCAAGCGGGAACCCCAGCGCCCAGTAGAGCAGCAGGAAGCCCGTCCAGCTCACCAGGAAGGCCAGGGAGTAAGGCAGCATCATGGAGACCAGGGTGCCGATGCCTGTGCTCTTCACATACTGCTGGCAATAGACCACCACCAGGGGGAAGAAGACCATCAGCGGGGTGATGATGTTGGAGGCGGAATCCCCCACCCGATACGCGGCCTGAGTCAGCTCGGGCGAGATCCCCACCGCCATCAGCATGGGCACCAGGATGGGGCTGATGAGGGCCCACTTGGCGGAGGCCGAGCCCACCACCAGGTTGACAGTGGCCGTCAGCAGTATGATGCCGACGATGGTCACCTCTCCCGGCAACGCCAGGGCGTGAAGCACCTCGGCACCGGAGAGCGCCAGCAGGGTACCGAGGTTGGAATCCCCGAACGCCTTGATGAAGAGGGCGCAGAAGAAGGCCATCACCATGTAGGAGCCCATCTTGTTCATGGTGGCCGACATGGCGTCGATCACATCCTTGCCGCTCTTGAAGCTGCCGGCGACAAAGCCATAGACGATCCCGGGCAGGATGAAGAGCAGGAAGATGAGGGGCACGATGGACTTCATCACCGGCGCGGCGAAGGTGGTGAGGGAACCGTCCGGTGCCCTCATCGGCGAGTCGCCGGGGGCCAGCGCCAGCCCCAGCAGCACCACGGCCGCCAGCATGGCGAACCCGGCCCAGTTGAAGGCCCGGCTCTCCTGGGCGCTGTAACGACCCATCTCGTCGGCGCTCTCCAGATCCTCGTTGAGAGGCACTTGCTTGAGGCGCGGCTCGACAATCTTCTCGGTGACAAACCAGCCCACGCAGATGATCAGCAAGGAAGAGGCGCCGGTGAACATGATGTTGCACAGGGTGTTGACCATGTAGTCAGGGTCGAACAACTGGGCTGCAGACTGGGTGAACCCCTGAAGCAGCGCATCCCCGCCTGAGGGCAGAAAGTTGGCGGCAAACCCGCCGGAGACCCCGGCAAAGGCCGCGGCAATCCCCGCCAGCGGGTGGCGACCCGCCGCATGGAAGATGATGCCGCCAATGGGGATCACCAGCACATAGCCCGCATCGGCGGCGGTATGGCTGACGATGGCCACCAGGATCAGCATGGGGGTCAGAAAGCGCGCCGGCGTCACCTTGAGCAGCTTCTTGAGCCCGGTGTTGATGAAACCGGACTGCTCAGCCACCCCGACCCCCAGCATGGCCACCAGCACGATGCCAAGAGGAGCAAACCCGGTGAACGTGGTGACCATGCTGGCGAGAAAGTCCGCCAGCCCTGCCCCGGTCAACAGGTTGTTGATGACCACGGCCTCTCCGGTGCGGGGATTGACCAGATCGAAGGAGAACTGGGAACCTATCCAGGAGCCGACCCAGACGATCAGCAAGGCATAGAGGAAGAGCATGGCGGGATCCGGCAGCTTGTTGCCCGCCTTCTCGACCCCGTTCAGAAAGCGGTTCAACCAGCCGTTGGGAGGGGCCGGACGCTCGTTCACTGCAGCTTGACTCATTATGGTGATACTCCATTACCAAGGAATGAGCGCGCATACTAGCGATAACGTCTAATGGATCCCATGATATGAGACAAAAATTCGATTAATTATGTTTAATTTGGCATCTCGCACTTCATAAATGGGAGATGCCGCACATTTATCGACAACTTGCTCAATGGTTTGCGAGGGGGTAGCGACCCAGTCGGCACTGTACAGCGAACCCCGCCGCCGCCACCTCTTCCGGGGTCATGGGACGGCTGAACAGGAACCCCTGGAAGACATGGCAACCCTGGGTCTGCAGGGCCGCGAGCTCGTGCTCCTCCTCCACCCCTTCCGCCAGGATCCCGAGCCCCAGACTGGTGGCCATGGCCACCGTCGCCCGGATCACCGGCAGGTTGAGTCCCACCACGAAGGAGCGGTCCAGCTTGATGGTGTCGATGGGCAACCGGTTGAGGTAGGCCAGGGAGGAGTAGCCCGTCCCGAAGTCGTCGATGGCGATCTTGATCCCCTGCTCGCTCAGGGCGTCGAGGATCTCGATGCACCCCTTCATGTCGAGCATCAGCACCGTTTCGGTCAGCTCCAGGGTCAGCAGCGCCGCCTCCACCGAGAATACCTCGAGCAGTTGGGCCACCAGCTCCGGCAAACTGGCAGAGAGCTGGAAGCCCGAGAGATTGACCGACACCGGCACCCTCACCCCGTCCTGTCGCTGCCACTCCCCCATCTGGGCCAATGCGGTGGAAAGCACCCAGCTTCCGATTTCCCGGATGAGCCCCATCTCTTCGGCCAGCGGAATGAACTCCGCCGGCGACACATGGCCGAGCACGGGATTGTACCAGCGTACCAGGGCCTCGAAACCGATGACCCGACCTTGCGCCACATCCACCTGGGGCTGATAGCGCAGGCTGAGCTCCCCCCGACCAACGGCCTTGGCCAGAAACTGCTTCAGGGTCAGCTTGCGATGCAGGCTTTGCTGCATGCTGGGGGTGAAGCGCTGCCAGCGAAGCCGCCCCATCTGCTTGGCCTGGTACATGGCCATGTCGGCACGGGTGATGAGGTTGTCGCCGTCATCCGCGTCGTCCGGGTAGATGGCGATGCCGATGCTGCCGCCGATAGTGACCTCGGGGACACCGCTCAGCTGCAGTGGCTTGCTCATCTGGGAGAGCATGAGATCCGCCACCTCCTGGGCCCGATCGCTCGCCTGGTTGAGAGGCACCAGGGCGGTGAACTCGTCCCCGCCAAGGCGCGCCAGCTCCACGTCCCGCGGGCAGATCTGCTTGAGCCGTCCGGCGACCCGCTCCAGCAGGCGATCCCCTGCCTTGTGGCCGTAGTTGTCATTGACCAGCTTGAAGTTGTCCAGATCCATGAACACCAGGGCAAAGCGCCCCCCGAGGCCGCAATAGGCTTCCAGGGATTTCATCAGGCCGTAGCGGTTGAGCAGCCCGGTGAGGGAGTCGTGCCAGGCCAGGTGGCGATGCTCCAGCTCTTCGAGCTTGCGATCCGTGATGTCCCGCATGGTCAGCAGGATCCGTGCCCCCTGCTGGATATGGCGAAACTGGTACTGGAACCAGCGCATCCCCTTCTGGGTGCGACACTCCCCTTCGGCCACCACTTCGTCCAGACGGGAGAGGCGACGATAGAAGGCGTCGTCCGCACCGGAGAAGATCTGGGGCAGCGTCAGAATGCCGGTGCCAAAGCACATGTCGAAGTGATGGTTGCCGCTCTCGAGGCGCCCCTCGTTGTCAAAGAGACAGGCCAGGGTGTCGCCGGTGGCGAGGGAGGACTCCTGATAGAGGGTGTCGGCATCGATGACCGCTTCCGCCATCATCATCTGCCGTCCGGCAAGCTGGATCCCGGAAAGACGCAGATAGACCTGCTTCTTGACCCCCTTGGGCGAGAGGGTCCACCACTCGTTGTAACTGCGCTCCTGCTGGAAATCACCGAGATAGCGCTGCAGCAGCAGATCGATGGCGGCGGCCATGTCGGCGGAGAAATCCCGGGACTTCAGCTCGGCCAGGGAGCTCGCCTCCCAGAGCCCGAGGGCAGCATCGTTGGCCCAGTAAATATGATGACGCTGGATGTCATAGACCCAGACAGGCGTGTGGAGGACATCCATCACGGTGAGCAGGCGTTCGTCTAGCGTATTCATGTTGAGTGATGATTCATGCTGAAAGCTCATGGTCGAACCAGTCGCTTGCGCCCCCTGACAGGAGCATTCACGCTGGTACAAAATCCGTTCCGGCCCATAATCGGATAACAAACGGATGAAAAAAGGCCGAAATCATATGAAAACGCTACATGTGATCCCCATGGTACGAAGAAATGGACTCACACTGGTATTGTTGGGCATGGTGATAACCATTGCTATGATTTTTATACTTTTTTTTCTTCGTGAACAACTACTAATCCCCGCCATTTCCCTCCTCCTGGCGGGCCTGATGACAATTCTTGTCGGGGTTTGGAAACTGGGCGAGCCTCATTTTAGTCTCTCTTTGTGTCAGGACTGCCTGCAATACCATCACAAGTACGGCGGCTGGATCCTGAAATGGAGAAATATTCAGCGAATTGACCAACCACGTATCCATTTGGGGTGGGATCTGGTGGAGCTGCCCTACATCGGCTTGAAAATAAAGGATTACGACGCTTTTTTGACGCTGATCACACCCCGGCTCGCCGTCCGTCTGCTGACCGAGCAGCGCGCCGTGCTGATGCAGGCCATGCGAAGCGAGCGCTCCGACTGCCCGACCGGAGGGTGCGGCAGTGGGCTCCTGGGAGAGGGACTGCTGGAGGAGAGCCGCTTCTGCTCACCCTCCGGCCAGCGCTATGAGGGGGTGATCGCCATGCTCGGCAACCGCATGGCACGGCTGCGTGATCTGTTGGGGTACGATCTGCTGGTGCCCGACAACAGCCTGGACAGATCCCCGGAAGATTTCGTCCATCTGCTCCAGCAATACCAGCGCGAGTCGAATCTAATCCAGATCAATTAAACGCCGGATTGCGCTTGCCAAGCCCGGTGACTCTTCATAAGGTCACTGGCTTGTTACAGCCAGAACACCCCCTAAAACCGCTTATGAAGTACATCGAAGAGTTCTATCTGTTCGTCAAGGTGGTGCAAGAGGGCGGTTTCTCCCACGCCGCCGCTGCGCTGGGCATGCCGACCGGCACCATCAGTCGACGTATCTCCCAACTGGAAGAGCAGCTCGGATGCAGCCTGCTGCACAGATCCACCCGCAAGCTGCGTCTCACGGACGAAGGGCTGCGCTATTACGAGCGCCTCTGTACCCCCCTTGCGGAAATAGAGCAGGCCACCGGCGAAATTCGGGGTGAGGAGACGGACATCAGCGGCCTCATCCGCCTCGCGGCCCCCATCGCCCTCTCCAACACCATCCTGGTCGACATGCTGGTGGACTTCGGCCTGCGCTATCCCGGGGTACAATTCGACATCCGCCAGTCCAACGACCATGCCCTCCAGGCAGATCAGGACAGGGACCTGGTCTTTTTCAACGGCGAGCTCCCCCAGACCCTGCCCAACGCCCTCTGTCTGGGTCACATCCAGTACGGTCTGTTCGCCTCCCCCCTCTATCTGGAGAAGATGGGTGTGCCCTCCCACCCGACCCAGCTGGAAGAGCACGATCTCATCTACTGCTGGCCCCACCAGCACTGGCAACTGAGCGGGCGGGACGAACAGACGATCTGCATCAAGCGCACTCCCCGCCTTTGCATCGACCAGACCCAGGCCGCCGTGCGGGCAGCCCAGCGCCACCTCGGCATCGTCAACGCCCCGCAGCACTATGTGCACCCCTTCCTGCAAGATGGTCAGCTCGTCCCCGTCCTGCCGGACTGGCAGTCGGGAAAACGTCCCTTCTACATGCTCCATTGTCAGCCCCGGTTCACCCCGTTGCGTGTTAAGATGTTCGCCGATTTCGTCGAGAAGCACTCTGAGCGCTATCGTACCCGCCAGCAGAACGATCAATTTTCACCGGCGCAGCCGCTGCCCGTTGCATCTGACGGCTGATGACCCACACTTAGCGCAATCCTCGTTACACAGGTCGGCTAACACTATGAATGTATTGATATGTGATGACTCCGGGTTCGCGCGCAAACAGCTGGTGCGCGCCCTGCCCGCCGATTGGGGTGTCACCTTGCACCAGGCCGCGGACGGACTGGAAGGGGTCGAGCAGATCCTGATGGGGCACGGGGACCTGATCTTTCTCGATCTCACCATGCCGGAGATGGACGGTTATGGCGTGCTCGAGACCCTCAAGCGAGAGGGGGTGCGCAGCAAGGTGATCGTGGTTTCCGGCGACATCCAGCCGGAAGCCTATGAGCGTGTCATGGCTCTTGGCGCCCTCGATTTCATCAAGAAGCCGGCTTCCCCGGACACCCTCCTTGCCTTGCTCAAGCGCCACGGTCTGTGGCAATCAGCCACCCAGGTGACGGCCATCCAGCACCAGCCCGTCGCCAGCCACCAGGCTGCCCAGAGCAGCATCCAGTTCACCCCCGAGCTGCGGGATGTCTATCAGGAGCTGGCCAACGTCGCCATGGGCCAGGGGGCGGATCTGCTGGCCCGCCTGCTCGGCGCCTTCGTGCTGCTCCCCATCCCCAACGTCAACGTGCTGGAGGTCTCCGAGCTGCACATGGCGCTCTCGGCCGCCGCCGAGTCGGAGACGCTCTCTGCGGTCTGTCAGGGCTTCATCGGGGCCGGGATCGCCGGGGAGGCCCTGCTGCTGTTCCACGATGCCAGCTTCCAGGACCTGGCCCGCCTGATGAACCATCAGGGGGAGCTGGATCACGGCGCCGAGCTGGAACTGCTGATGGACACCGCCAACGTGCTGATTGGCGCCTTCTTGCGCGGCTATGCCAACCAGCTCGACACCCCTTTTAGCCAGGGTCACCCCGTGGTGCTGGGCCAGCACAGGCCCATTCAGGATCTCATTCGGACCAACCAGAGCCGCTGGCGCCGCACTCTGGCCATCGAGATCAACTATCGGGTGCAGGGCTATGCGGTGCAGTGCGATCTCTTGCTGCTGTTTACCGAAGATTCCATCGCCACCATGAACAACAAGATCATGCACATGCTCTGACCGCCCCGCGGCAGCAACCACCAGGAGTGACCATGGACATTCGGGAGTTTCATTGGCTGATGAACATCGTCCAGAATCTGGACGTGGGGCTGGTCGTGCTCGACAGGGAGTACCGGATTCAGGTGTGGAACGGCTTCATGGAGAGTCACAGCGGCCGGCTGGCAGGCGAAGTGCGCGATCAGGGGCTGTTCTCGCTCTTCCCCGATGTGGACAAGACCTGGTTCGAGCGCAAGGCCAACATGGTGTTCAAGCTCAACAACCGTGCCTTCAGCACCTGGGAGCAGCGCCCCTACCTGTTGCGCTTCTCCAACTACCGCCCCATCACGGGATCGGCCCCCTACATGTACCAGAACCTGACCCTGGTGCCGCTGGCCGACTTCGCCGGAGAGGTCACCCACCTGGCCATCATGATATATGACGCCACCGACGAGGCCATGCTGATCACCGGCCAGCGCCAGGGATGACCGACCCTGCCATGACAACAAGGGCGCCCGATGGCGCCCTTGTTGTTGCGATGGGGAATGGCGTCAACCACTCAGGTACTCGGTGAAGGCGTCGATCACCTCGTCGATGTCATCGTCGGTGATCTGCAGATGGGTCACCAGCCTGAGCTCCCCGTAGCCGGAGAAGAGAATACCGCGCTCCTTCATGAAACCCAGCAAGGTGGCGGGATCTCCCTGGGTCAGGCGCAGGAATACCATGTTGGTCTGCACCTCCCCCATGTTGAGTGTGATGCCTGGCAACGCGGCCAGCCCCTCTGCCAGACGCCTGGCGCGGCGATGATCATCCGCCAGCCGGGCAACGTGCTGATCCAGCGCGAACAGGGCGGCCTGGGCCAGGATCCCTCCCTGGCGCATGCCGCCCCCCAGCATCTTGCGCAGCCGTCTGGCGCGGGCGATGAACGCAGCCGATCCCACCAGCAGGGAACCCACCGGTGCCCCCAGTCCCTTGGAGAGGCAGACAGAGATGCTGTCAAAAGGCGCCGCGATGGCGGCCACCGGTTCCCCGCTCGCCACCACCGCATTGAAGAGGCGAGCCCCGTCCAGGTGCAGCTTCAACCCCTTCTCGTCGACGAATTCGCGCATGGCGCGCAGGTAGGTCAATGGCAGCACCTTGCCGTTATGGGTATTTTCCAGGCAGACGAGGCGCGTCTGGACGAAATGGGGATCATCGGGAGCGATGGCCCCCCGCACATCCTCGATGGCCAGAGTGCCGTCCGCCTGCATGGGGACCGATTGCAGGGCCACCGAGCCCAGCACGGCAGAGCCCTGGGCCTCGTAGCGATAGATGTGGGAAGCCGCCCCCAGCACGGCTCCTTCCCCACGCTGGCAGTGACTCATCATGGCCAGCAGGTTGGACATGGTGCCGGAGGGCACGAACAGAGCCGCCTCCTTGCCAAGCAGTTCGGCGCCGCGGCGCTCCAGCGCATTGATGCTGGGATCTTCCCCATAGACATCGTCTCCCACCTCGGCATGCAGCATGCTCTGGCGCATGGCTTCCGTGGGTTGGGTCACGGTATCACTTCGTAAATCGATATAGCGCATGTCATCCTCCTGATGCAGGACGATGACATTAACCAGCCGACACCCGGCTGGCAAGAAACGGCAAGCGGGAATGTGAGCCCGGCGGCTCACCAGGGCAGCGACTGACCCTGCAGATCCACGAAACGGCCCGAGTGCGCGGGCGTCAGTGTGGCCATCAGATCCAGCAGGCGGACGGCGACCTCGGCGGGGTCCTGCAGCAAGGTGGGATCCATCTCCTGAAGAAAAGGTTGCTGCATGGGGGTATTCATGAGGCCGGGATGCACGGTGATGACACCGGCGCCGGGAAAACGTCCTGCCCACTCACCCGCCAGGATCCGGGATCCCATGTTGAGGGCGGCCTTGCTCATGCGGTAGCTGTAGTGGCACATGGCCTCCTCGCCCCCCTTCTCCAGGCTTCCCGCCCGATCCGAGAGAGTGCAGAGCCAGAGCGTGCTCTGGGACATCATGCGCCGGCTGAGGTTGGCACCAAGGGCCAGGTGGGGCCAGGCATTGGCCAGCAGACTCTCTTCGAGCCATTGGGGGGTCACCTCCTCCACCCGCCGCTCCGGCATGTGGGCAAGATCGTGCAGCAGGCCTATGGTGTTGATCACCACTGTGGGCAGGGAGTCCCCGTCATAGAGGGTGAACAGGGCCTCGAAGGAGAGCGGGTCCACCTCCTGCAGCGGAAAGTAGCAGGCGGGATCCAGCCCCCTGGGCAGTTGCCTGCCCGCCAGCAACCACTCTTCGCCCCGTCTGGCCAGCTCCCGTGCCAGCGCACTGCCCAACCCGCCACTGCCCAGGATCAGATAGCTCATCTGCGTGTCCTTGGATTTGATCACTGCTTAGAGGGTATCAGAAGAATGGCGGACTGCCGGGAACACTCGTCAGGCTCAGGCCTCGGCCAGATGGCGCCCAAACTCCCGCGCCCGGGCCAGGTCCAGAAAACCGTCCGCCTGCTTGTGGCTGCGCAGGAACTGATAATAGGCGAGCAGGGTCACCAGTTGCTCCTCGTCCGGCATGGGCTTTCCCGGACGGGTCTCCTGCACCAGCGCCCCCGCCGCCGCCAGCGCGTCCCTGTCCACCACCTCGGCCTGACGATAGAGATACCCGCAACCGGTGGCGAGCCACTCCAGCGAGCAGTTGGCCCCCATGGCAATCTGGTTCGCCTTGCCAAGGCCGGGCTCGGCCCCTTTCAGATACTTGCGGATCAGGGCTTCACTCAACCCCACCTTGCGGGCAAAAGCGCTCACGCTCCCCTCCCCGATCAGGCTTTGCAGCCTGGCGGCAAATCCTTCCATCACCCCTTCTCCTCTCACTGACACCGGGAGCTTGACCCGTCGGAGTCAGAACCATAGTTCGAATTCGCGAAGGGGGCATTATTGCCTTGTCCGCCGGAAGAGACCAAGATGCTGGCACATGATTTTGCCCCTTTGTTTTCGCATTGTTATCTCCAGAGGAGTCACCATGTCCGTATCCCGTCTAGCCCTGCACGAGCAAGGCCCCACCTTCTCCCGCCTCATCATGGGCTACTGGCGCCTGATGGAGTGGCAGCTTTCCCCCGCCGCCCTGCTGGACCTGATGAAATATCACCTTGATCTCGGGGTCACCACCATCGATCACGCCGACATCTACGGTGGCTACCAGTGCGAGGAGGCCTTCGGCCATGCCCTGCGCCTGGAACCCTCCCTGCGCGATCGGATGGAGATCGTCAGCAAGTGCGGCATCGCCCTCACCGCCAATCCGGCCCACGCCCTGAATCACTACAACACCGGCAAGGGACACATCGTCGCCAGTGCCGAAGCCTCCTTGCAAAAGCTCGGCACCGATTATCTGGATCTGTTGCTGATCCATCGCCCCGACCCCCTGATGAACGCCGACGAGGTGGCCGACGCCTTCATCACCCTCAAGCAGGCAGGCAAGATCAAGCACGCCGGGGTCTCCAACTTCACGCCCCATCAATTCGCCCTGCTGCAATCCCGCCTGCCCTTCCCCCTGGTCACCAACCAGCTGGAGATCTCCCCGCTCCATCAGGAGGGGACGCTGGATGGTGCCCTGGATCAATGCCAGCAACTGCGCATCAAGCCCATGGCCTGGTCCTGCCTTGGCGGCGGGCGGCTGTTCCATGCCCCCGACTATGTCCCGCTGCGAGCGGAACTCGAGCAGATCCGCCAGGAGGTGGGCGCCGACTGTCTGGAGCAGGTGGTCTACGCCTGGGTGATGATGCTGCCGAGTCAGCCGCTGCCCCTCATCGGCTCCGGCAAACGGGAGCGGATCGCCGCCGCCGTGGCAGCCGAGTCCATTGAGCTCACTCGCCAGCAGTGGTTCCGCATCCGCAAGGCCGCTCTGGGTTATGACGTTCCCTGAGTCTGCACCAGACCCTGAAAACAAAAACGGCATGGAGGATTCCATGCCGTTTTCCGTTATCGAGACGATTCAACGATGGCGCTGGGGGCGACCACGGGGTGCATCCGTCTTCGGTTTGGCCTGATTGACCGTGATGGTGCGGCCGCCGACCTCGGTGCCGTGCAACTCGGCGATGGCCTTCTCGGCCTCACCATTGACCGGCATTTCAATGAAACCAAACCCCTTGGACTGACCGGTATCGCGGTCGATGATGATATCGACCTTGTCTACCTGCCCAAATTGGCTGAACACGGTTGTCAGTTCGTCGGCCGTCATCCGGTACGACAGATTACCTACGTAAATCTTCATGCCATCCACTCTCGATTCAAGGTGCCTTATCTATGCATCCACCGACCTGGGAGTAAGGGCACAACCCCCCTGCCGGACCAGCCACGGCATCATGCCATGGCACTTCCAGCTTCGTATCCCAAGTCCTTGATCTCTTGGGTTATCAGAGCAGGAAAGATCAAATCGAATCAGAGGCAGTATCTGAGCATTGGGATGAATTGTCGAGAAAATAGTCAGAGTGGGTGCAGTTCGGCCAGCAATGTGCCGAGGGCACGACGCCCATGCCAGGCACGTTTGAACCCGAATCGATAGACCCCGGGGGCCACTTCGTGAGTCCCTTCCCGGGACAACCCGAGCAGGCTGGTGGCCGTCGCCAGGGTCACCTCATCCAGCCCGAGATCCAGGCTGAAATCGAGCCACTGGCCATCGTGTCCCACCTTGCGATCCCGCTCCATGCCCACCAGCACGGCCCTGGGCAGCGCCAACGCCCGGTCTTCGCCACCATTGAGCAGATAGAGATGGCGTTCATCCCAGGCAAGCTCCGCCAGACGCCAGCGCTGCCAGTTGCGCGGCAACACCATCATCACCAGCACGATACCGCCAAAGACCACCCCGACCCAGGGCAGCAGGCCCATGTCGGGATATCCCAGCCAGAGGGCGGCCACCACAGTGGCGAGACTCGCCAGCAACAGGCAGATCATCACCCCGTAAAACCGCCGGGCCGGGGGCATCAGCCAGCGCACGTTCTCTTGCGCTGCCAGCTCACTGACTCTCATCTTCTCTTCTCCTTCTGTGATGCGAACGGCCTTGCCGTCGCTGCGTTGCCGCGCATTGTGCGCGAGCGACGCGCCGCGATGCAACCGCCACCGCGACACGGATGACGGCCAGCCGCCACTCTTGGTATGCTTGGGGCTGTCTGAGCCCGCACTGGGCGCCATCCCGGGAGTCCCATGTTCGCCACCGCCCTGCTCTTGTCCGCGAGCACACTCTATGCCGAGGCCATCGGCGGCTACTCCGCCGGCTGCCTGAAAAATGCCGTGGCCCTGCCCCTCGAAGGTCCTGGTTATCAGGTGATCCGCACCAAACGGCTGCGCTATTACGGTCACCCCGACCTCATCCATTACCTGCAGCATCTGGCCAACCAGACCAGACTGGCCGGCATGCCGGATCTCTATATCGCAGACCTCGCCATGATGCACGGGGGACCCTTTACCTCAGGTCATCGCAGCCACCAAACCGGCCTGGATGCCGACATATGGTTCAGGATGGCTGACAGGCCCATCAGCCGCTGGGAGCAGGATGCCCCCAGGGAGTGGGCGCTGATCGACGAACCCAGCTACCGGATACTGCCCGGCCGATTCGGCCCCAGGCAACTCAATCTGCTGCGCCTTGCGGCTGATCGCCCCGAGGTGGCGCGCATCTTCGTCAACCCCGTCATCAAGGCCGAGGTGTGCAAACAGGCACCCGGTGAAGCCTGGGTCGGCAAGCTGCGCCCCTGGGTCGGCCACTTCAGCCACTTTCACGTGCGCCTGCGCTGCCCGGCAAACAGTCCGGACTGCCAGCCCCAGGCTCCCATTCCCCCTGGCAATGGCTGTGGGGAGGAGCTGGCCTCCTGGCTCAAGGACAAACCCCAGCTGCCCAAGGTGTCGATGAGCTACCGCGCCCCCCTGTTACCCAGGCGTTGTGAGGGCTGACCACAAGCTGTTATGGTGAACCTATTTCCGAGAGAAATATCAATGGAGAACAACAAGATGGCCACTTCACTCTGGCAGCGTGGTACCCGTGCCCTGCTGACCCTGACCCTGCTGCTGGGCTTGACCGGCTGCGGCATGAACACCATTCCGACCCTGGATGAGCAGGTCAAGGCGAGCTGGGGACAGGTCGAGAACCAGTACCAGCGCAGGGCCGATCTCATTCCCAACCTGGTGGCCACCGTCAAGGGGTACGCCAGCCACGAGCAGGAGACGCTCAAGGCGGTCACCGATGCCCGTGCCCGAGTCGGCAGCGTGCAGGTAAGTGACCCCTCCCAGCTCAAGGCGTTCGAGGCGGCGCAGGAGCAGCTCTCCAGCGCCCTCTCCCGGCTGATGGTGGTAGTCGAGCGCTACCCGGATCTGAAGGCCGATCAGCAGTTCCTGACCCTGCAGGCCCAGCTGGAAGGCACCGAGAATCGCATCGCGGTGGCCAGACGGGATTACATCGAAGCAGTACGCCAGTTCAATACCGAGATCCGTACCTTCCCCGGGGTCATCTGGTCCAAGCTGCTCTACTCCGATCTGGAAGCCAAACCCACCTTCAGCGCCAAACCCGGTGCCGATGAGGCGCCCAAGGTCAGCTTCCAATGAACGTGATGAGACGCTGGCTGGCGCTCTGTCTGCTGCTCTGTGCCACGGCGCTGCATGCCGCCCCCGATTTCCCGGCCCTGACAGGGCGAGTGGTGGACGAGGCCAATCTGATGTCCCGCAAGCAGGCTCACCAGCTCGCACAGCAACTGGCCGTCTTCGAGAAGCGCAGCGGCGTCCAGCTGGTGGTGGTCTCCATCGACACGCTGGCGGGGGATACCATCGAAGAGTACGGCTACCAGCTCGGTCGCCACTGGGGCATCGGCCAAAAAGGCAAGAACAACGGCGTTCTGCTGATCATCGCCCAGGACGAGCGCAAGGTGCGCATCGAGGTGGGTTATGGCCTGGAAGGTGCCCTGCCCGACGCCATCGCCGCCAATATCATCCAGACCCGGATCCTGCCCGCCTTCAAGCGCGGTGACATGGTGGCCGGCATCCTCGCCGGCAGCCAGGGCATCATGCAGGCCCTGGCCGGGGAGTATCAGCCCGTGGACAACACCAGCAAGGCCGACAAGCAGGGCGGTCCCTGGCTCTTCATCCTGGTGGTGATTGCGATGATCGTGCTGCACAACCTGCGCGGCGGCGGCGGTGGGCCGGGAGGACGTCGCCAGGCCGCCTACATGGCCGGTGGATTCGGTGCCGGCTCCTTTGGCGGCCGCACTGGCGGTGGTGGTGGCGGTTTCAGTGGTGGCGGCGGCAGCTTTGGCGGCGGCGGTGCATCTGGCGGTTGGTAATCAGGGAAAAAGAGACAACAAGATGATTTCGAAACAGTTTTTCCACACCTTGCAGGCCAGGGTTCGACAGGCCGAGCAGGCCACGGATGCCGAACTGGTCACCGTGCTGGCCCCGGCCAGCGATGGCTATCGCTATATCCCGACCCTGTGGGCCGCCCTGCTGGCCATGCTCACCCCCCTGCTGGTCTTCCAGCTCGGCTTCTGGCTTGGCTGGTACGAGATCCTGCTGGTGCAGTGGTCGGTCTGGTTGCTGCTGAGCCTGCTGTTCCACTGGACGCCCATCAAGATGCGACTCATTCCCAACAAGGTACGCCGTCACCGGGCCGCCCTGATGGCCCGCCTGCAGTTTGTCGAGCAGGGACTTCACCGCACCCGGGACCGGCTCGGGGTGCTCATCTTCGTCTCGGTAGCGGAGCACTATGTGGAGATCCTGGTAGACGACGGGATCGCCCAGCACATCGACAACACCCAGTGGCAGCAGATCATCGACGACTTCGTGGTTCGGGTACGCAACAAGGAGGTCGAGCAGGGGTTCCTGGAGTGCGTGGAGCGCACCAGCGCCATTCTGACCGACGCCTTCCCCGCCACCCGGGATCAGAACGAGTTGCCTGACAGCCTGATCATTCTCGACAAGCCTTGAACGGGCTTAAAAAACCGGCATTCTGTTCAAGGGATAGGCACTCGATAAAGATTATGAAAAATAAGGGGAAAAGTGGTTGACCCAGGCAGCCCTTTCCCCTAAATTACGCCCCGTTCCAGCGCAACGGCGCAGCGAACACCGTGTTGGCTGAACACGTTAAACCACAGACCAGAATTTGGTGAGGTGTCCGAGTGGCTGAAGGAGCACGCCTGGAAAGTGTGTATACGGCAACGTATCGAGGGTTCGAATCCCTCCCTCACCGCCAAATAAAGTAAAAGGCCCCGTCGCAAGACGGGGCCTTTTACTTTTTCCGATGATGGGCGGCTCGGTTCGCCCCCTGTCGACAGGCGGGCAGGATAGCCCGACTGGACGGCCAGAGGCCGCCCGCAGGGCGAGCGCCAGGGATGGTGCGAGTCAATCCCGAACCAGCTTACAGCTTGAAGAACCGACCTCAGGGTCGGTTTTTGCTTCAAGGAGTCTGCCAACCCCCTGGCAGGAGAAACCCGTCATCGGCGGGGCCAGAAAAAACGGCTTGCCGCGATACCTGGCCAAGTGCCGCCCAGCCAATCCCATCCCTTCCGCCTCTCTGCTCGCTGTTCTCTGCTCTCTGTCGACAGGGGATATGTCCCGAGGGCAGCCAGCTCTTTCTCGTTGACAGCTCATTACGCCAAGAAAAGAGAAAGTGACGATATAAATAACCAATATCCTCTCACAGATAGCACAGTATATTGTGATATCACTTGGATAACCGCCTCGTCCTGCCATGCCGGCACCGTCAACCTGCTCTGCTGACCAGGCGGCACAGGCCGATGCCACCGGACAATACCGGGTCTGCGCAACCTCTCGGATATTGCTCACCGATTGGATATCGTTTTGAAAAACTGATAGTTAAATGGCTACACTAGCCTCACACATCGCATAGGGATATGGACAAATGAGTCTTATTGGCTTGCTGCTGGCCCTGGCAGCCATTCTGGGTGGCAACATGATAGAAGGGGGGCACCCCAGCGCCCTGCTCGATCTACCCGCCTTTCTCATCGTGATCGGCGGTACCGTCGGTGCCGCACTGACCCAGTTTCCCTTCTCCGTGGTTGGTAAAACCCTCAAGCGCTTCAAGTGGCTCATCACTCCCCTGCGCCTCGACATGCTGGAGCAGGCCCAGCTGCTTGAAACCCTGGCGGGCAATGCACGGCGCAGTGGCATGCTGGCACTGGAGGGCATGATCGACGACATCAAGGATCCCTTCCTGCAAAAAGGGGTACAGATGATGGTCGATGGCTACGAGAAGACCAAGATCCACGAGGTACTGGAAAACGAGATCGAGTTCGAGCAGGAAGATATCGAACAGACCGTCAAATTCTACGAGGCCATGGGGGGCTACTGCCCGACCATGGGGATCGTCGGGGCCGTATTTGGCCTCATTCACGCCATGGGCCTGCTGGATGCCCCCGACAAGCTGGGGGGCGCCATCGCGGTGGCCTTTATCGCCACCATCTACGGGGTGTCGGCCGCCAACCTCATCTTCCTGCCCTTCGGCAACCGCTACAAGTCGTTTGCCCACCAGATCCGCCACTACAAGGAGATGACCCTCACCGGCATCCTCTGCATCGTGGACGGCGAATCACAGCAACGGCTGCAAGTGACCCTTGAGCCTTACCTCGGAGGCCACGGTGGCGAAAAAGAAAAAGGCTGAGGCGCCGGAGAACCACGAACGCTGGCTGGTCTCCTACGCCGACTTCATGACACTGCTGTTCGCCCTGTTCGTGGTGCTCTACTCCTTCGCCATGGCCAAGCAGTCGGAGACTCGCGTGCTCATTCAGGGCTTTATCGAATCTCTTGGCAAGATAGGGCTGGTCTCCCTTCCCGCCGGCTCCCCCGTGATGCAAGGGGGCACAGGCATACTGGAACCCGAGTCCAAGACCACCCCCAATACCTCCCAGAAAGAGCAGGTGCTGGATACCCAGACGCCCGCAGCGGCGGCCGACCCTTTCAACGAGACCATCGGCTCCTCGGAGAAACCTACGGCCACGGAGTCCTGGCCCCACAAGACCAAGGAGCAGAATTGGGTCACGGTCACCAAGCAGAAGCTGGATCAGCAGCTCAAGAGCCAAATCGAGTCCAAGGAGATCGAGGTGGAGCAGCTTGGCAGCCAGCTGGTGATCCGCATCGGCGAAAAGACCTTGTTCCCCGCCGACTCCGCCTTCTTGCAGCCCCAGTTCATTCCCCTGGTCAACAAGGTCTCGGACGTGCTGGCGGACATCCCCGGCATGGTGGTGGTCACCGGTCACACCGACAACTCCCAGGCGCCGGTGGAGCTCTATCGCAACAACTGGGAGCTGTCAGTGCTGCGGGCGGCCACCATCACCCACACCTTGTTGACCAACCCCAAGCTGGATTCACGACGGCTGATCGCCCAGGGGGTGGCGGATACCCAACCCCGTTATCCGAACGATACCCCGGCTCACCGCCAGGCCAACCGCCGGGTGGAGATCGTGCTCTCCCAGGGCAAGGCGGCAGAGCAGAGCCTCCCCGTTCTTCAACCCTGAAACAGACCCCGCCATGCGGGGTCTTTTGTTTCCTGCCATCCCCCGGATTTTCAAACTATCCGGTTTTTTTCTGCTACATAAAAACGATTGAAAACAATTCTCAAACGAGAAAGTTGACCCCGCTAGCAAAACACAATTTTCATCCCGTTGATTAATAATTAATCCTTTGAAATGACATGTAAATCAGTACGAAAGTGGCATACTACGTAACATCATTGTTAAGTCACATGATTAATTTGGTTAGGGAAAAACCTATATGTTTGCTGATATTGCCGTCCAGCACTGGGCTTTTGCTGTCTATGTCATTGGCGCCATCTGTATCTGCTTGACCATGATAGGCCTGGCGGCCTTGCTGGGGGGACGCGCCTATGGCCGTGCCAAGAACAAACCCTTCGAATCCGGGGTGGATTCCGTCGGCAACGCCCGCCTGCGCTTCTCCGCCAAGTTCTACCTGGTCGCCATGTTCTTCGTCATCTTCGATGTCGAAGCCCTCTATCTCTTTGCCTGGTCCGTCTCCGTTCGGGAGAGCGGCTGGGTCGGCTTCATCGAAGCCACCATCTTCATCACCCTGCTGCTGGTAGGCCTCCTCTACCTGTGGCGCATTGGTGCCCTTGACTGGGCCCCGAAAAAGCGTGTCCTGACTGACAAGAAACCAGACTGAACTACCGATTATCTCTTTGAGGTTGCACCATGAAGTACACCCTGACCCGGATTGACCCGGATGCGCCCGTTGAGCGCTACCCCCAGGAACAGCGCCAGACCGTCGATGATCCACTGGCGCAGCAAGCGACCCGCGGCATCATGATCGGGCGCCTCGAAGAGGTGCTGCAAGACACCGTCAACTGGGGCCGCAAGAACTCCCTCTGGCCCTACAACTTCGGCATCTCCTGCTGCTACGTGGAGATGTGTACTGCCTTCACCTCTCCCCACGACGTGGCTCGCTTCGGCGCAGAGGTCATACGAGCCTCCCCCCGTCAGGCCGACTTCATGGTGATTGCCGGCACCCCCTTCATCAAGATGGCCCCTGTCATCCAGCGGCTCTATGAGCAGTTGCTCGAGCCCAAGTGGGTCATCTCCATGGGGGCCTGCGCCAACTCCGGCGGTATGTATGACATCTACTCCGTGGTACAGGGGGTGGACAAGTTCCTGCCGGTCGATGTCTACATTCCGGGCTGCCCGCCCCGCCCCGAGGCCTTCCTGCAAGCCCTGATGCTGCTGCAGGAGTCCATCGGCAAGGAACGCCGCCCCCTCTCCTGGGTGGTGGGGGATCAGGGGATCTACCGTCCCCAGATGCAATCCGAGAAGGAACGCAAGCGCGGCGAGCGGATCAACGTGACCAACCTGCGCACGCCGGATGAGATCTGATCATGAAACTGACTCGAGAATTCCCAAGCAATTACACCATGGCCCAGTGGCAAACCGCCGATCACGCCGATGCCCAGGTGGTCGGCGAGCTGTTCGCCCACTTCGGTGCCGAGCGCTTCACCGTGCAGAGCACCCGTACCGGCGTGCCGGTCATCTGGCTCTCCCGGGATCTGCTGCTGGACGTGATGGGCTTCTTGCAAAAGCTGCCCTCCCCCTTCGTGATGCTGTTCGATCTCAGCGCCACCGACGAACGGATGCGCAGCCATCGCCACGGCCTGCCGGAGAGCGACTTTACCGTCTTCTATCACCTCATCTCCATCGACCGTAACGCCGACGTGATGCTGAAGGTGGCGCTCAAGGAGAGCGATCTCCATCTGCCCACCGTCAGCCGCCACTTCCCCAACGCCAACTGGTACGAGCGGGAAGTGTGGGATCTGATGGGGATCACCTTCGATGGCCACCCCCATCTGACCCGCATCATGATGCCCAAGAGCTGGCAAGGGCACCCCTTGCGCAAGGACTACCCGGCGCGCGCCACCGAGTTTGATCCCTTCATGCTCGATGCGGTCAAGCAGGATCAGGAGCAGGACAACCTGCTGTTCAAGCCGGAAGAGTGGGGCATGGCCCGCGGCAACGAGAATGAGGACTACATGTTCCTGAACCTCGGGCCGAACCACCCCTCCGCCCACGGCGCCTTCCGCCTGGTGCTGCAACTCGACGGGGAAGAGATCCGCGACTGCGTGCCCGACATCGGCTATCACCACCGCGGCGCCGAGAAGATGGGCGAGCGACAGTCCTGGCACAGCTACATCCCCTACACCGACCGGGTCGAATACCTGGGCGGTGTGATGAATAACCTGCCCTATGTGCTGGCGGTCGAGAAGCTGGCCGGCATCAAGGTGCCGGCGCGGGTCGACATGATCCGGGTGATGATGGCGGAGCTGTTCCGCATCCAGAGCCACCTGCTGTTCCTTGGCACCTACATTCAGGACGTGGGGGCCATGACCCCGGTCTTCTTCACCTTCACGGACCGCCAGAAGATCTACACCATCATCGAGGCCATTACCGGAGCCCGCATGCACCCGGCCTGGTTCCGCATCGGCGGCGTGGCCCACGATCTGCCTGCCGGCTGGACCCGCCTCATCCAGGACAACCTGTTGAGCTGGCTGCCCAAGCGGTTGATGGAGTATGAAAAGGCGGCCATGCGCAACAGCATACTGCGGGGCCGCACCATAGGCGTCGCCGCCTACAACACGGCCCAGGCCCTGGCCTGGGGCACCACGGGGGGCGGTCTGCGGGCCACGGGGCTCAACTTTGACGTGCGCAAATGGCGCCCCTATTCCGGTTACGATCAGTTCGAGTTCGAGGTGCCGGTGGGCAGCAACGGGGACGCCTACGACCGCGCCACCGTGCGCATTGAGGAGATCCGCCAGAGCCTGTCCATTATCGAGCAGTGCATGAAAAACATGCCTGAGGGCCCCTTCAAGGCGGATCACCCGCTTACCACGCCACCGCCCAAAGAGCGCACCCTGCAGGACATCGAAACCCTGATCACCCACTTCCTGCAAGTCTCCTGGGGGCCTGTCATGCCGGCCGCCGAGTCCTTCCAGATGATAGAGGCGACCAAGGGGGTCAACAGCTATTACCTGACCAGCGATGGCTCCACCATGAGCTACCGGACCCGGATCCGCACCCCGAGCTTCGCCCACCTGCAGCAGATCCCCTCGGTGATCCGCGGCCAGATGGTGTCGGATCTTATCGTCTACCTGGGCAGTATCGATTTCGTTATGTCAGATGTGGATCGTTGAGTCCTCTCGCCCCGGCAGCCGGGGCGAAGGGCAAGACGCGCAGTAAAGGGACAAGCCACAAAAGGTCAAGTCATGAGCCAATGTCAGTGTCACAATAACCAGACCCCACAAGGGCAAGGGGCATGCAGCAGCCAGCAGGGAGATTTCGTCCTGAGCCAGGCTGAGCGCGATGCCATCGAACACGAGAAACACCACTACGAAGATCCCCGTGCAGCCAGCATCGAAGCGCTCAAGATAGTGCAACAGGCCCGTGGCTGGGTGCCTGACGGCGCCATTCACGCCATCGGCGCCGAGCTCGGCATCCCCGCCAGCGACGTGGAAGGGGTCGCCACCTTCTACAGCCAGATCTTCCGCCAGCCGGTGGGTCGTCACATCATCCGCGTCTGCGACAGCATGGTCTGCTACATCAACGGCCACGAGCAGTTGCTTGCTGGTCTGAAAGAGGTCGTCAATCTGGCCCCCGGTCAGACCTCCCCGGATGGCCGCTTCACCCTGTTGCCCGTCTGCTGCCTCGGCAACTGCGACAAGGGGCCGGCCATCATGATCGATGACGATACCTATGGCGGACTCGATGCCGTCAGCCTGCTGAAAACCCTGGAGGCTTACCCATGAGCATTCAGCCAGGCAAGACGCTTGCCTCCCTCGGCACCGCCAACCGCATCCCCCGCACCGCCGAGACTCACCCTCTCACCTGGCGCCTGCGGGACGATGGTCAGCCGGTGTGGCTCGAGGAGTATCAGGCAAAACAGGGCTACGAAGCCGCCCGCAAGGCCCTTGGCCAGATGAGCCCGGATGACATCGTCAGCACCGTCAAGGACGCCGGCCTCAAAGGACGCGGCGGCGCCGGTTTCTCCACCGGCGTGAAGTGGGGCCTGATGCCCAAAGACGAGAGCATGAACATCCGTTACCTGCTCTGCAACGCCGACGAGATGGAACCCAATACCTACAAAGACCGCATGCTGATGGAGCAGCTGCCTCACCTGCTGATCGAGGGGATGATCATCAGTGCCCGGGCTCTCAAGGCCTATCGCGGCTACATCTTCCTGCGCGGCGAGTACGTGGATGCCGCCATCCACCTGCGCCGCGCCGTGGAAGAGGCCAAGGCCGCGGGGCTCCTTGGCAAGAACATCCTGGGCTCGGGCTTTGACTTCGAGCTGTTCGTCCACACCGGCGCAGGTCGCTACATCTGCGGCGAAGAGACGGCCCTCATCAACTCCCTGGAAGGACGGCGCGCCAACCCGCGGGCCAAACCCCCCTTCCCCGCCGTCTCCGGCGTCTGGGGCAAGCCCACCTGCGTCAACAACGTCGAAACCCTGTGCAACGTCCCCGCCATCATCGGCAACGGTGTGGCCTGGTATCAGGGGCTGGCACTGCCGGGTTCGGAAGATCACGGCACCAAGCTGATGGGCTTTTCCGGCAAGGTCAACAATCCCGGCCTGTGGGAGCTGCCCTTTGGCATCACCGCCCGCGAGCTGTTCGAAAACTACGCCGGTGGCATGAAGCCCGGCTATCGCCTGAAAACCTGGCAACCGGGCGGCGCCGGCACCGGCTTCCTGCTGCCCGAGCACCTGGATGCCCAGATGTACGCTGGCGGCATCGGCAAGGTGGGCACCCGCATGGGTACGGGCCTTGCCATGGCGGTGGATGACAGCATCAACATGGTCTCCCTGCTGCGCAACATGGAGGAGTTCTTTGCCCGCGAATCCTGCGGCTGGTGCACCCCCTGCCGCGACGGCCTGCCCTGGAGCGTCAAGATCCTGCGGGCGCTGGAGCGGGGCGAGGGCCAACCCGAGGATCTCTCGACCTTGGAACAGCTCGTCAGTTTCCTGGGCCCGGGCAAGACCTTCTGTGCCCATGCCCCCGGCGCCGTCGAGCCCCTTGGCAGTGCGATGAAGTATTTCCGGTCCGAGTTCGAGGCCGGGGTCAAGGCCCCCCATGACAATCACAAGCTGTTCAAGGGTATCCAGCCCAACCTGCTGGGCGAGCGCTGGTAAGCGCCAGGACGCATCGGGCAATAGCCGATTTCATAAAACAGGTTTCAGGGAAGTTGTATGGCAACCATTCATGTAGACGGTAAAGAGTACGAGGTAGACGGGGCAGACAACCTGCTGCAAGCCTGTCTGTCGCTGGGTCTGGACGTCCCCTATTTTTGCTGGCACCCGGCGCTGGGTAGCGTCGGTGCCTGCCGCCAGTGCGCGGTCAAACAGTATCAGAATGCCGACGACAAGCGCGGCCGCCTGGTCATGTCCTGCATGACCCCCTCCACCGATGGCACCTATATCTCCATCGAGGATGAAGAGGCGAAGGAGTTTCGCAAGACGGTGGTGGAGTGGCAGATGACCAACCACCCCCACGACTGCCCGGTGTGCGAAGAGGGTGGCGCCTGCCACCTGCAGGACATGACGGTGATGACCGGCCACAACAGCCGCCGCTACCGTTTCACCAAGCGCACCCACCAGAATCAGGATCTGGGCCCCTTCATCAACCACGAGATGAACCGCTGCATCGCCTGCTACCGCTGCGTGCGCTATTACAAGGATTACGCCGGTGGCGAGGATCTCGGGGTCTATGGCGCCCATGACAACGTCTACTTCGGCCGGGTCGAGGATGGCACCCTGGAGAGCGAATTCTCCGGCAACCTGGTGGAGGTCTGTCCCACTGGCGTCTTCACCGACAAGACCCACTCCGAGCGTTACAACCGCAAGTGGGACATGCAGTTCGCCCCCAGCATCTGCCAGGGGTGCTCGGTCGGCTGCAACATCAGCCCGGGTGAGCGCTACGGCGAGCTGCGCCGCATCGAGAACCGTTTCCACGGCGCCCTGAACCACTATTTCCTCTGCGATCGCGGCCGCTTCGGCTACGGTCACGTCAATCTGACCGACCGCCCGCGCCAACCCCTGCTGCAAGATGGCAGTGACAAGCTGGCCATCACGGTGGATGGCGCCCTGAACCGGGCCGCGGATGCGCTGCGCACCGCCAGCGGCGTCATCGGCATCGGCTCACCCCGCGCCTCCTTGGAGAGCAACTTCGCCCTGCGCGAACTGGTGGGGGCCGCCAACTTCTACTCCGGGGTCGAGCAGAGCGAATGGAAATGCCTGCAGAAGATGCTGGACATTCTGGAGCACGGCGGCGTGCGTACTACCAGCCTGCGCGACATGGAAGAGGCCGACGCCGTGCTGGTGCTCGGGGAAGATGTCACCCAGACCGCCGCCCGCATCGCCCTGGCCCTGCGTCAGGCGGTGAAAGGCAAGGGGCGCGACATTGCCCGCAAGCTGAAGGTGGACCTCTGGCAGGTCGCTGCCGTGCAGACCCTGGCCCAGAACCAGCGCTACCCCTTGCTCATCACCAGTCTGGATGCCACCCGCCTGGATGACGTGGCGAGCAGCACCCTGCACGCCCCCCACGCGGATCAGGCGCGCCTCGGGTTTGCCATCGCCCACCTGCTGGATGCCAGTGCACCTGCACCAACGGATCTCTCCCCCGAACAGCAGGCCCTCGCCGCCCAATGGGCCGACCTGCTTGGCAACGCCAAAAAGCCCCTCATCATCGCAGGCAATGGTGCCCGCAACGAGGCGCTGATCGAAGCGGCCAGCAACATCGCCCGCGCCCTCAAGGGCCGTGGCCAGGCCGCGGAACTTGCCCTGGTGGCTCAGGAAGCCAACAGCCTGGGGCTGGCCATGCTGGCCCGGCATGCCGCCCCGCTGGAGGCAGCCCTCGAGCGCATGGAAGGGGAAGAGAGGCTTGCCCTGGTCGTTCTTGAGAACGACCTCTACCGCCGAGCCCCCCGCAGCCGGGTGGACGCCGCCCTGGATCGCCTGCAACACCTGCTGGTCATCGACCATCAGGAGACGGCCACCGCGAAGAAGGCGGATCTGGTGCTGCCTGCCGCCAGCTTTGCCGAAGGCGACGGGACGCTTATCAACATGGAAGGCCGCGCCCAGCGCTTCTTCCAGGTCTATGCTCCCGCCTTCTACAACGCCGATATCCAGGTGCGCGAGAGCTGGCGCTGGCTGGATGCCCTGCAAGGGAGCCAGCAACCGCGTTCGGTTCGCTGGAACACCTTCGACGATGTGAGTCGCGATTGCGCCGCCAGCGCCCCGCTGCTCACCACCATGGGTGAAGCTGCACCCAACGCCGGCCTGCGCATTCGCGGCATGAAGCTCGCCCGGGAGCCGCACCGCTACAGTGGTCGCACCTCCATGCTGGCAAACCAGAACGTGAGCGAGCCCAGAGTCGCCCAGGATCCCGATTCGCCGTTCGCCTTCTCCATGGAAGGCTACGCCGGTGCCCGCCAGCCCCTCTCCCAGGTACCGTTTGCCTGGGCGCCGGGCTGGAACTCCCCCTCCGCCTGGAACAAGTTCCAGGACGAGGTGGGTGGCAACCTGCGTGCCGGGGATCCCGGTCGCCGCCTGCTGGAGCCGGGCGAAGGCAACCTGGGCTGGTTTGGCGCCATCCCGGCTCCCTTCCAGCCCGCCGCATCCCTGCAGGTGGTGAGCTATGACCAGCTGTTCGGTGGCGAGGAGCTCTCCGCCAGAAGCCCGGTCATCCAGGCTCGCATGGGGGAACCCACCCTGGTACTGAACCCGGCGGATGCCGAGCGCCTGGCACTGTCCCCTGACGCGCTGGTGGCCTTCTCCTGGGGTGGCAACCACTGGCGCCTGCGTCTGCGCCTGAGCGATGCGCTGGCTCAGGGCCTGGCAGGGTTGCCACTCGGGGTGAACGGCCTGCCGACCGCCCTGCACCACGCCCTGATCGATAACCTGCAGGAGGTCATCGCATGAGCGACTCTCTGATGGATCTGCTGATCGAGGTCGGCAAGGCCCTGGTCGTGCTCGTGGGGATCGTGGGGGCCGGCGCCTTCATGAGCTTCATCGAGCGCCGCCTGCTGGCACTGTGGCAGGACCGTTACGGCCCCAACCGGGTTGGCCCCTTCGGCCTGCTGCAACTGGCGGCCGACATGGTCAAGATGTTCTTCAAGGAGGACTGGATCCCGCCCTTTGCGGATCGCCGGATCTTCGTGCTGGCCCCCATCATCGCCTTCACCGCCTTCATCCTGGCGTTTGCGGTGGTGCCCATCACCCCCACCTGGGGCGTGGCGGATCTCAACGTGGGGCTGCTCTATATCCTGGCGATCGCCGGGCTGGCGGTCTATGCCGTGCTGTTCGCCGGCTGGTCGAGCAACAACAAATACTCCCTGCTCGGCAGCCTGCGCGCCTCGGCCCAGACCCTCTCCTACGAGGTGTTCCTTGGCCTCTCGCTCATGGGCATCGTCATCCAGACCGGCAGCTTCAACCTGCGTGACATCGTCGAGGCCCAGGCCGGCATGTGGAACGTGATCCCCCAGATCCTGGGCTTCGTCACCTTCCTGTTTGCCGGGGTCGCCGTCACCCACCGCCACCCGTTTGACCAGCCGGAGGCCGAGCAGGAGCTCGCCGACGGCTATCACATCGAGTACGCGGGCATGAAGTGGGGTCTCTTCTTCGTGGGGGAGTACATCGGCATCGTGCTGATCTCTTCCCTCATCGTGACCCTCTTCTTCGGTGGCTGGCACGGCCCCTGGCTGCCGCCCTTCATCTGGTTCGCCCTGAAGACAGCCTGTTTCATGGTGTTCTTCATCCTGCTGCGGGCCTCCCTGCCCCGCCCGCGCTTCGACCAGGTGATGTCCTTTGGCTGGAAAGTGTGCCTGCCCCTGACCCTGCTCAACATGCTGGTCACCGCTGCCGTGGTGCTGATGAATGCGTGAGCAAAACGAGATGGACATGACGATGATTCGGCCGTCTGCGGCAAGGAAACGCCCAGGCGCCAGTGCTGATAAATGTGCAGTGAGGCACCTATGAAAATTACGAGCATTATCAAGGGTGTTGGCACCCAGTTGCGCAGTCTTGGGATGGTCTTCTCCCATGCCTGGCGCCCCCGTGAAACCCTGAGCTACCCGGAGCAGCCGGTCTACGCCGCCCCCCGCTTTCGCGGTCGCATCGTACTGACCCGGGATCCCGATGGCGACGAACGCTGCGTGGCGTGCAACCTGTGTGCTGTTGCCTGCCCGGTCGGTTGCATCTCTTTGCAGAAGTCGGAGCGGGAAGATGGCCGCTGGTACCCGGAGTTCTTTCGCATCAACTTCTCCCGTTGCATCTTCTGCGGCCTGTGCGAGGAGGCCTGCCCCACCACCGCCATCCAGCTGACGCCGGATTTCGAGATGGGGGAGTATCGTCGCCAGGATCTGGTGTACGAGAAGGAAGATCTGCTGATCAGCGGCCCCGGCAAATACCCGGACTACAACTTCTACCGCATGAGCGGGATGGCCATCGACGGCAAACCCAAAGGGGATGCCGAGAACGAAGCCAAGCCCATCGATGTCAAGAGCCTGCTGCCCTAGGAGTCAATCATGGAACTGGCATTCTATGCCGCGGCCCTGGTCGCCGTTTACAGCACGCTGCGGGTGATCAGCACCAGCAACCCCATGCATGCGCTGCTCAATCTCATCATCTCCCTCATCGCCGTGGCCATGATCTTCTTCTGCCTGGGCGCCGCCTTTGCGGGGGCCCTGCAGGTGATCGTCTACGCCGGCGCCATCATGGTGCTGTTCGTGTTCGTGGTGATGATGCTGAACCTGGGGAGCGCCCAGGATCAGGAGAAGAAGTGGCTCACCCCCATGACCTGGGGTGGCCCGGCCCTGCTCTCCCTCATTTTGCTGGGCTTTCTGGCCCACGGCATTCTCGGCGTGACCGGCGGTGAACTGGGTCTGACCGAGGTCAGCGCCAAGGAAGTCGGTATCGCCCTGTTCGGCCCCTATGTGCTGGCGGTGGAGCTCGCCTCCATCCTGCTGCTGGCGGGTCTGGTCACCGCCTATCACCTGGGCCGCGAGGACAAGAGCGGGGAAGTGCTCTCCGTGCCTCGCACCACACAGGAAGGAGGTCAGCAATGAGCGACATCCCCGTGGTGAGGCATGGCCTGCTGCCGGCAGCCCGCCCCCTTTCCATCCAGCAAGCACAAGGAGCATGGCGATGAGTGGAATTCCCATGGAGCACGGCCTCCTGCTGGCGGCTATTTTGTTTGCCATCGGCCTGTGCGGCCTGCTGATACGCCGCAACCTGTTGTTTATCCTCATGAGTATCGAAATCATGATGAACGCGTCCGCCCTGGCATTCGTGGTGGCGGGTAGCCGCTGGGCCCAGGCCGACGGCCAGATCATGTACATACTGGTGATTTCTCTGGCGGCAGCGGAGGCCAGTATCGGCCTCGCCCTGTTACTGCTGCTCTATCGTCGTTACCACACCCTGAACGTGGACACTGTGAGCGAGATGCGCGGATGAGCCTCCTATATCTGACTTTCCTGTTCCCGCTGCTGGGATGGCTGCTGCTGGCCTTCTCCCTCGGCCGCCTCGGCGAGCGCACCTCGGCGCTCATCGGTGTCGGCAGCATCGGTCTCTCGGCCCTCACTACCCTGTGGGTCGGCATCGATTTTCTCAATACCATGCCGGAAGGCGGCGTCTATACCCAGACCCTGTGGCAGTGGATGACGGTGGGCGAGTTCCAGCCCGCCTTCCGTCTCTCCCTGGATGGGCTGTCGCTGACCATGCTGGGGGTCGTGACCGGGGTGGGCTTCTTCATCCACCTGTTCGCCTCCTGGTACATGCGCGGGGAAGAGGGGTATTCGCGCTTCTTCACCTACACCAACCTCTTCATCGCCAGCATGCTGTTCCTGGTGCTGGCCGATGACCTGCTGTTCGTCTATCTGGGCTGGGAAGGAGTGGGGCTGTGCAGCTACCTGCTGATCGGCTTCTACTACAAGGATCGCAACAACGGCGCCGCCGCCCTCAAGGCGTTCGTGGTGACCCGGGTCGGCGACGTCTTCCTCGCCATCGGGCTCTTCGTGCTCTACCGCGAGCTCGGCACCCTCAACATTCACGAGCTGCTGGTGCGCGCCCCCGCGATGTTCGCAGAAGGCTCCCCTGCCCTGTCGTTTGCCTGCCTGATGCTGCTCGGCGGCGCGGTCGGCAAGTCAGCCCAGCTGCCGCTGCAGACCTGGCTGGCGGACGCCATGGCGGGTCCGACCCCGGTTTCGGCGCTGATCCACGCGGCCACCATGGTGACTGCCGGCGTCTACCTGATAGCCCGCACCCACGGCCTCTTCCTGCTGGCACCGGAGATCCTCCATCTGGTGGCGCTGGTTGGTGCCATTACCCTGGTACTGGCGGGCTTTGCGGCGCTGGTGCAGACCGACATCAAGCGGATCCTGGCCTACTCCACCATGAGCCAGATTGGTTACATGTTCCTGGCCCTGGGGGTCGGTGCCTGGGAAGGGGCCATCTTCCACCTGATGACCCACGCCTTCTTCAAGGCGCTCTTGTTCCTCTCCGCCGGGGCCGTCATCGTTGCGACCCACCACGAGCAGAACATCTTCAAGATGGGAGGTCTGCGGCATCGCCTGCCGCTGGTCTATGCCTGCTTCCTGGTGGGGGGCTCGGCCCTGGCCGCGCTGCCGCTGGTGACCGCCGGTTTCTACAGTAAAGACGCCATCCTCTGGCAGGTGCAGGCCAGCGGCCAGAGCGCCCTGCTGTGGGCCGGTCTGGGTGGTGCCTTCCTCACCTCCCTCTACACCTTCCGCCTCATCTTCATCGCCTTCCACGGCAAGGAGCAGACCCAGGCTCACGCCGGACAGGGCCTTGCCCACCATCTGCCACTGCTGGTGCTGCTGGTGCTCTCCACCGGGGTGGGTGCATTGATAGTGCCGCCGCTCGCCGGAGTACTGCCGGCAGGCCCGGGGGATCACATCGAAGAGGGACGCCATGGCCTCGAGATCCTCTCCGGCGTCATCGCCGTGGCAGGCATTGCGCTGGCCGCCTTCCTCTTCCTCGGCGAACGTCGCCTGGCGAAGGGGATCGCCGAGAGTGCACCGGGGCGGGCTCTGTCCACCCTCTGGTTCAATGCCTGGGGCTTTGACTGGCTTTATGACCTGATTTGGGTCAAGCCCTACCTGCTGGCGACTCGCCTGCTCGGCAAGGATCCGCTGGACAGGATGATGAACCTGCCCGCCGTGCTGGCCCAGGGGGGGCATCATCTGCTGGCCTGGACAGTCTCCGGCAAGTTGCGCTGGTACGCAGCCTCCATGGGGATGGGCGCCGCCCTGATCCTGGCCCTGCTGCTGCTCGGCTGATCCATGAGCCCAATATTGTGTGGCAGGCTCAGCGCCTGCCCGACTAGAACCTAGATGAGAGCTGATATCGTGACCTTACTCTGGATCTTGCTAATTCCCTTCATCGGCGGCTTGCTCTGCTGGCAGATGGAGCGGCTCGGCGGACAATTCGTTCGCTGGGTGGCCCTCGCCTCCATGAGCGCCTGTCTGGTGCTCTCCAGCGCCATCTGGCTCGGTGGTGACTTCACCCTCGCCAACCCCGGCCTCCCCGTCTGGGCAGCCGAGTGGCAACAACCCTGGATCCCCCGCTTCGGCATCTCCCTGCACCTCGCCGTGGACGGGCTGTCGCTCCTGATGGTGATCCTCACCAGCTTCATCGGCGTGTTGGCCATCCTCTGTTCCTGGAAGGAGATCGTCCAGCGCATCGGCTTCTTCCACCTCAACCTGCTGTGGATCCTGGGGGGCGTGCTCGGCGTCTTCATGGCGGTGGATCTGTTCCTCTTCTTCTTCTTCTGGGAGATGATGCTGGTGCCGATGTACTTCCTGATCGCGCTCTGGGGCCACTCGGTCACCGATGGCAAGTCGCGCATCAACGCCGCCACCAAGTTCTTCATCTACACCCAGGCGAGCGGCCTCATCATGCTGGTGGCCATCCTGGGCCTGGTACTGACCCACCACGCCGCCACCGGTGTCTTCACCTTCAACTATCAGGAACTGCTCAACACCCCCATGAGCAGCACGGTACAGTGGCTGCTGATGCTGGGCTTCTTCATCGCCTTCGCGGTCAAAATGCCCCTGGTGCCGCTCCATGGCTGGCTCCCTGATGCCCACAGCCAGGCGCCCACCGCAGGCTCCGTGGACTTGGCGGGCATCTTGCTGAAAACCGCGGCCTACGGCCTGCTGCGCTTCACTCTGCCGCTTTTCCCCGAGGCGTCCGCCGAGTTTGCCCCCTACGCCATGGTGCTCGGCCTCATCGGCATCGTCTATGGCGCCCTGCTGGCCTTTGCCCAGACCGATATCAAGCGGCTGGTTGCCTACACCAGCATCTCCCACATGGGCTTCGTGATGATCGCCATTTACTCCGGCAGCGAGCTCGCCCTGCAAGGGGCAGTGGTACAGATGATTGCCCACGGGCTCTCGGCCGCCGGCCTCTTCATCCTGTGCGGCCAGCTCTACGAGCGCCTGCACACCCGGGATCTGCGCCAGATGGGCGGTCTCTGGGGACGGTTGCGCTACCTGCCCGGCGTGATGCTGTTCTTCTCCGTCGCATCCCTCGGGATGCCGGGGACCGGCAACTTCGTCGGCGAGTTCCTGATCCTCATCGGCAGCTTCCAGGTGGCCCCCGTCATCACCGTCATCGCCACCTTCGGGCTGGTGCTGGCCTCGGTCTACTCCCTCATCATGCTGCAGCGGGCCTGCTTCGGGACGCCCCGGGAAGAGAGCATGCTCAAGGGGCTGGATACCCGGGAACTGACCATGATGCTGACCATCGCCGGCCTCTTGGTGCTGCTCGGTCTTTATCCCCAGCCGGTGCTCGACACCGCCAGCAGCAGCCTCCTGAGCGTGCTGCACTGGTACGCGCTGCCGGGCACGGGGGCGCTGCAATGATGCTTTCTCTTTCGCCTTCCTTGTCCATGTCGGGAGCACTGTCATGACGTTTACTGTTTCTCAACTGCTGGCCCTGCTGCCCCTGTTGCTGACCACGGGGGCCATGGTGGCCCTGATGCTGGCCATCGCCTGGAAGCGCTGTGACGACACCGCCTTCGTGGTCACCATCATCGGCCTCAACCTCGCGCTCTTCTCCCTGCCCATCGTGATGGCCCAGGGGGATCAGGGGGTCACTCCCCTGCTGCAAGTGGACGCTTACGCGGTCTTCTACATGGGGCTGGTGCTCATCGGGGCCCTGGCCACCTGCACCTTCGGTCGCACCTGGCTCAAGGGCTATCCGGACAACCGGGAAGAGTTCTACCTGCTGCTGCTCATCGCCACCGCAGGTGGTCTGGTACTGGCGGCCTCCCGTCACCTCGCCTCGCTCTTCATCGGGATCGAGATGCTGACCCTGCCCATGTTCGGTCTGGTGGGGTATGCCTATCGCGAGCGGCACTCGCTGGAAGCCAGCATCAAGTACATGGTGCTCTCCGCCAGTGCCACCGCCTTCCTGCTGTTCGGCATGGCACTGCTCTACGCCCAGGCCGGAAGCCTGAGCTTCAGCGATCTCGGTGTGACCCTGGCCCAGAGCCCGGCTCACCATCCGCTGCTGATGGGGGGCTTTGGCCTGATGCTGGTCGGCTTTGCGTTCAAGTTGTCCCTCGCCCCCTTCCACCTCTGGACCCCGGACGTCTATGAAGGGGCGCCGGCACCGGTGGCCACCTTCCTCGCCACAGTGAGCAAGATAGCGGTGTTCTGCGTGCTGCTGCGCTTCTACCTGGCAGTACCCGCCACCTCAGATCCCATGATCCACTGGCTGCTGGCGGCCATGGCGGTCGTCTCCATCGTGGTCGGCAACCTCCTGGCGCTGATCCAGACCAACATCAAGCGGATGATGGGTTACTCCTCCATCTCCCACTTCGGCTATCTGCTGGCGGTGGTGGTGGCAAGCCGCCTCGGCGAGATGCCGGTGGAAGCGGCGGGTGTCTACCTGCTGATGTACCTGTTCACCAGCCTGGGGGCCTTCGGCGTCATCAGCATGATGTCCAGCCCCTATCGCGGCAAGGATGCGGACTCCCTGCACAGCTATCGCGGTCTGTTCTGGAAGCGCCCCTATCTGACGGCGGTGATGACGGTGATGATGCTCTCCCTCGCGGGGATCCCCATGACACTGGGCTTCATCGGCAAGTTCTACCTCATCGGCGTCACCGTCGATGCCAAGCTGTGGTGGCTCAGTGGCGCCATCGTGCTCGGCAGTGCCCTGGGGCTCTACTACTACCTGCGGGTCATGGTCACCCTCTACCTGCGTGAACCCGGTATGCAACTGCGCGATGCCAGGGCCGACTGGGCCTTCTCCTCCGGGGGCCTGGTGGTGCTGCTCTCCGCCATTCTGGTGGTATTGCTCGGCATCTACCCCCAGCCCGTCATCAGCCTGGTGCAGGGCTTCCAGCACGTGGTGCTGCGCTAGCCTCAGGTTCACAGTTCACACAGCAAAACCGGCCTCCGTGGCCGGTTTTTTATGTCCGCCAAGGCCCGGTCCGGCTTGCCCGTCTGGCAGGCGATACTAGATCGGCCCCCTCAATCCATCCCATATCCTCCAGCAAGCAGCTGGCGGAGCAGCGAGCTGAAGACGGCCTCGCCCCCATCGTGATCGTCTCCTCCTGCCCTCCCCATTCTCAGACCCATGCCCATAAAAAAACCGGCCACAAGGGCCGGTTTTTGGTTT
The DNA here is from genome assembly GCF_022869435.1 of Aeromonas sp. LsrichE-8G. NCBI lineage: Bacteria > Pseudomonadati > Pseudomonadota > Gammaproteobacteria > Aeromonadales > Aeromonadaceae > Aeromonas > Aeromonas sp. LsrichE-8G. Next base: position 73,615 of record NZ_JALIHH010000046.1, on the reverse strand, counting down.
CTTGCTGGCGCTTAACCCAGGCGAACCCGAGCATTGCGGAACATGCGCATCCAGGCGCCATCCTCACCCCAGTTGTCCGGGTGCCAGGAGTTGGCCACGGTGCGGAACACCCGCTCCGGGTGCGGCATCATGATGGTGGCGCGACCGTCCGCACTGGTCACCGCGGTGATACCGTCAGGGGAGCCGTTGGGGTTGGCCGGGTATTGCACGGTGACGTTGCCGCGGTTGTCCACGAAACGCAGCCCCACCAGACCGCTTTGTTGCAGCGCAGCCAGGTGAGCGGCATCGCGCACTTCCACGCGCCCTTCCCCGTGGGAGACGGCAATCGGCATCACGGAGCCCGCCATCCCGGCGAAGAAGGCGGACGGGGAGTCCTGCACTTCCACCAGGCTGAAGCGCGCCTCGAAGCGCTCGGAGCGGTTGCGCACGAAGCGCGGCCAGAGATCGGCCCCCGGGATGAGGTCACGCAGGTTGGACATCATCTGGCAGCCGTTGCACACCCCCAGGGAGAGGGTATCGCCGCGCTCGAAGAAGCGCTGGAACTGCTCACGGGCGTTGTCGTTGAACAGGATGGACTTGGCCCAGCCTTCACCCGCCCCCAGCACGTCGCCGTAGGAGAAGCCGCCACAGGCCACCAGGGTCTGGAAATCTTCCAGCTTGATGCGCCCCTCGAGGATGTCGCTCATGTGCACGTCGACAGCGGTGAAGCCGGCGCGGTCAAAGGCGGCCGCCATCTCCACGTGGGAGTTGACCCCCTGCTCGCGCAGCACCGCCAGACGGGGAGAAACCCCGCGAGCGATATAGGGCGCGGCCACGTCGTCGGACGGGTTGTAGGTGAGCCTGGCCTGCAGACCCGGATCGGTGGCGTCCTGGCGGGCGGCATGCTCCTGATCGGCGCACTCCGGGTTGTCCCGCAGGCGCTGCATCTGCCAGCTGGTCTCGCCCCAGATGGTGCGAAGGGCGGTGCGGCTGGCGCGATAAACCTCGCTGCCGGCACGCTGGAACAGGATGAGGTCGTCTTCGCGCACCGTGCCCAGCACGTGGGAGCAGGCTGCCAGACCGTGACCGGCCAGCAGGGTCAGCACCGCTTCCTTGTCTTCGCGACGAACCTGGATGACGGCACCCAGCTCCTCGTTGAACAGGGCCGGCAGCAGGTCGCCACCCACGCGATCGAGCTGTATGTCGAGGCCGCAGTGACCGGCAAACGCCATCTCGGTCAGGGTGACGAAGAGGCCGCCGTCGGAGCGGTCGTGGTAGGCAATCAGCTTGCGATCCGCCACCAGCGCCTGGATGGCGTTGAAGAAGCCCTTGAGCTGGACCGGGTTGTCCAGATCCGGGGCACTTTGCCCAAGCTGGCGGTAAACCTGGGCCAGGGCCGAGGCGCCGAGGCGCTGCTTGCCGTTGCCAAGGTCGATGAGGATAAGGTCGGTCTCACCGAGATCGGTGCGCAGTTGCGGGGTCACGGTATTGCGCACGTCCTCGACCCGGGCAAACGCCGAGATGAGCAGGGAGAGCGGCGAGGTGACGCTGCGCTCTTCCCCGTCCTGCTGCCAGCGGGTCTTCATGGACATGGAGTCCTTGCCCACCGGGATGGTGATGCCAAGGGCCGGGCAGAGCTCTTCGCCCACCGCTTTCACGGCTTCGTAGAGACCCGCATCTTCCCCCGGGTGGCCGGCTGCGGACATCCAGTTGGCGGAGAGCTTGACCCGCTTGAGGGAGCCGATATTGGCCGGTGCCAGGTTGGTCAAGGCCTCGGCCACCGCCATGCGGGCGGAGGCGGCATGAGAGAGCAGCGCCACCGGGGTGCGCTCGCCCATGGACATGGCTTCACCGTGGTAGCTGTCGTAGGTCGCGGCGGTGACGGCGCAGTCAGCCACCGGGATCTGCCAGGGGCCGACCATCTGGTCGCGGTTGACGAGGCCCGTTACGGTGCGATCGCCGATGGTGATGAGGAAGGACTTCTCCGCCACGGTCGGCAGGCGCAGCACGCGCTCGGCGGCGTCGCTGAGGGTGATGCCGTCCAGTTGCAGCGCCTTGCCCTGGGCGGGCAGGCTCTGCACGTCGCGGTGCATCTTGGGCGCCTTGCCAAGCAGCACGTCCAGCGGCAGATCGATGGGCTGGTTGTCAAAGTGATCATCAGAGAGAGTGAGATGCTTCTCTTCGGTGGCGGTGCCGATGACGGCATAGGGGGCGCGTTCGCGCTCGCACAGGGCCTTGAACAGAGGCAGCTTGTCCTGGGCCACAGCCAGCACATAGCGCTCCTGGGATTCGTTGCACCAGACTTCCAGCGGGCTCATGCCCGGCTCGTCGTTCGGAATGGCACGCAAGTCGAAGCGACCACCACGCTCCCCGTCGCTCACCAGCTCCGGCATGGCGTTGGAGAGACCACCGGCGCCCACGTCGTGGATGAAGACGATGGGGTTGTCGTCCCCTAGTTGCCAGCAGCGGTCGATCACTTCCTGGCAGCGACGCTCCATCTCGGGGTTGTCACGCTGCACGGAGGCGAAGTCGAGATCTTCGGCAGACTGACCGGACGCCATGGAGGAGGCTGCGCCGCCACCCAGGCCGATGTTCATGGCCGGACCACCCAGCACGATGAGGGCAGCCCCCACCGGGATCTCCCCTTTCTGGACGTGCTCGCTGCGGATGTTGCCGATGCCACCCGCCAGCATGATGGGCTTGTGGTAGCCGCGCACCTCGACGCCGTTGTGGCTCGGCACCTGCTCTTCGAAGGTACGGAAGTAACCCAGGATGGCAGGGCGACCGAATTCGTTGTTGAAGGCGGCGCCGCCAAGGGGCCCTTCCTGCATGATGTCAAAGGCGCTGACGATGCGGCTCGGCTTGCCGAAGTCCTGCTCCCAGGGCTGCTCGAAGCCGGGAATGCGCAGGTTGGAGACGGAGAAGCCCACCAGGCCCGCCTTGGGTTTGGCGCCACGCCCTGTCGCACCCTCGTCGCGGATTTCGCCGCCGGAGCCGGTGGCGGCACCCGGGAAGGGAGAGATGGCGGTCGGGTGGTTGTGGGTCTCCACCTTCATCAGGATGTCGACGCGCTCCTGGTGATACTGGTACTCACCGTTGGCGGGGCTCGGGAAGAAGCGGCCACCCTGGCTGCCTTCCATCACCGCGGCGTTGTCTTTGTAGGCAGACAGGACATGGTCCGGCGTCTGCTCGAAGGTGTTCTTGATCATCTTGAACAGCGACTTGGGCTGCTGTTCGCCGTCGATGGTCCAGTCGGCGTTGAAGATCTTGTGACGGCAGTGCTCGGAGTTCGCCTGGGCAAACATGTAGAGCTCGATGTCGTTGGGATTGCGACCCAGCCGGGTGAAGTTGGTCACCAGGTAATCTATTTCGTCATCGGCCAGGGCCAGACCCAGGGTCACGTTGGCCTCTTCCAGGGCGGCGCGACCACCACCCAGCACATCTACCTGGGTAAAGGGGCGCGGCTCGTGGTGAGCAAACAGGGCGGCGGCCTCGTTCATCTCGGCAAAGACCACTTCCATCATGCGATCGTGCAGCAGGGCCGCGATCTCGCTACGCTGGGCCACGCTCAGCTCACCCTTGGCCTGCACGTAATAGGCAATGCCGCGCTCCAGCCGCTTGACCTGTTTCAGGCCGCAGTTGTGGGCGATGTCGGTTGCTTTGGAAGACCAGGGGGAAATAGTGCCGGGGCGGGGGGTAACGAGGAACAGCTGACCGCTGGGGGTGTGTTCCGGGATGGTCGGGCCGTAGCGCAGAAGCTGGCCCAAGGTCGCTCGCTCGGGGGGCGACAGCGGGCTCGTCAGCTCGGCAAAATGCACGTATTCCGCATAGACGCTTGCTATCTCTACTCCTCTCTGTGCGCAGCTCTGCAGCAGCTTGTGGACACGAAACTCAGACAGTGCTGGGGCACCACGCAAGATTTCCATATACCTTTCTCACCAAGTTTTAGAGTGTGGGGGGATTTGAGACGCGCGTATTATAGGGATCAGGCCCATCCTGAACAAACGTTTTTCTCATCTCGCGCGGTGTGACTCCCTTCATACTCTCTGGTATAAAGGTGCCTCTTTTTTGACAAATGCCGTTTTTTTCAACAAGGGTACTCACCTACTTGCGCTGCATTTTTCGACTGTTCATCGGGATGATGTTGACGCTGGCCCTGGCCGGTTGCGACTTCTACCACCCCTCCAGCCAACTGGAGCAGATCCGCCAGCGAGGCGAGATCCGGGTTGGCACCCTCTATGGCCCCACTTCCTATTACCAGCGTGACGACACCGCACTGGGGTTCGACTACGAGCTGGCGCAGCTTTACGCCGACTGGCTGGGGGTCAAGCTGACCATAGTACCGGCCTACAGCACCGCCGAGCTGGTCGAGCAACTGCAAAAGGGCAAGCTGGATCTCGCCGCCGCCGCCATCGTCGTGACCCCGGAGCGGCGCAAGCTGTTCCGCTTCGGTCCTGGCTTCTACCAGGTCTCCCCCAAGCTGGTCTATCGCAACGGCTCCCCCAGGCCCAAGAACCTCGGTGACATCAAGGGCAGCATAGTGGTGCCGGCGGGCTCCACCGGCGAGGACCTGATGAAGGAGCTGGCCAAGCAGTACCCCAACCTGAAGTGGAGCACCAATCGGGATGCGGACGTGGAGGAGCTGCTCAAGCAGGTGGCCGACGGCAAGGTGGACTACACCGTGGTGCAGGACACCATACTGGCCCGTACCCAGCGCTACTACCCCGAACTCACCGAAGGCTTGACCCTCGCCAGCAAGCAGACCGTGGCCTGGGCCATGACCAAGCTGCCCGACGACAGCCTCTACGCCAGCATCATCGACTTCTTCGGTCAGCGCTTCATGGATGGCGCCATCGCCAAGCTCGACGAGAAGTACTTCGGCCACGTGCAGAACTTCGACTTCGTCGACACCCGTACCTTCCTGCAACGGGCCAAGAGCCTGCTGCCCAAGTACCAGGCGCTGTTCCAGACCCACGCCAAGGATATCGACTGGCGGCTGCTGGCCGCCATCAGCTATCAGGAATCCCACTGGGATCCCCAGGCACGTTCCTACACCGGGGTGCGCGGCATGATGATGCTCACCGGTCCGACCGCCAAGGCGATGGGGGTAAACGATCGCACCCACCCGGAAGAGAGCATCAAGGGGGGCGCCCGCTACCTGCAGGAGATGATGGCGAAGGTGCCCGACTCGGTCCCGGCGGACGAGAAAGTGTGGTTTGCCCTCACCGCCTACAACATCGGCTACGGCCACATGATGGATGCCCGCCGCCTGACCAAAGAGCTGGGCAAGAACCCGGACGCCTGGAGCGACGTGAAAGAGGTGCTGCCCCTGTTGCAGCAGTCACGCTGGCATCGCAAGGTACGCTATGGCTATGCCCGTGGCGGCGAGGCGCGCAACTATGTCAACAACGTGCGCCAGTACTACCAGAGCCTGCTCTGGCTCGACAACGAACAGCAGAAGGCCCATCGTCGCGAAGAGCTGGACGAGGACGACAGCAGCGAGCCGGACGTGCCGGCGCAGCGTCCGGCCATCATCGCCGAAGTGGTCAAACAGATCATCACCCCCTAGCCTCGCCGGGGGTGTGTTTTCCTGCCCTGTTCTCTGTTACCATCCTTGGGTATACGAGGGGCGCTGGAGCGAACTTATTGCAATGTATTCATTGCGTTGCAGTTCCTGCCAAGGGCCCTTTCGGCCCCACGCAAGACCAGGGAGGAGAACAGGATGCGAGCACGCAGAAGAGCCATGTTGGCCCGAAAAACCAAATGTGCCTGGAGCCCGAGACGCAAGCTCAAGCTGGCCGACATGAAACGCAAGATCTGGCACAGAAACCGCTCCTTCACGCTGCTGATAGCGGAGCACACAGTATAAACCCGGCATCAGCCGGGTTTTTTTATGCCTTGTCAGGCTGCGCTTCAAACAGAACGGTGCGCTTGGAGACCAGGGTGTTGCAGTGGTTGCAAAAATAATCCACCGCGCCGCAAGCCCGAAGCCGCTCCAGTTCCTGCCCGCAGGCAGGACACAGGGCCCGGATGCGATAACGGGCCTGACACTGGCCACACGTCGTCTCGCGGCTGCGGCTGTCCAGTTCGCCCTGACAGGCAGGGCAGGTCAGCGTGTTCATTCTCTTCTCGACTCCTCTTTAGGTCACTGTGCACCGGCGTCACTTGCAGCCCCTCCCCCGATTTGTCTGCCCTGAGGAGGGCCATCAAGAAAAACGGCTGCCGGTAAGGGCAGCCGCAGGGCTTTATTTCTTCGCTTTGGCCTTGAGCAGGCGCTTGCGCTGGCGTTCCTGGCTCAGGGTCAGGGTGTTCTTCTTGCCCTCGAACGGGTTGACCGACTCCTGGAACTCCACCCGGATCGGCGTCCCCATGATCTTCAACGACTTGCGGAAGTAGTTGATGAGGTAGCGCTTGTAGGAGTCCGGCAGGTCATTCAACTGGTTACCGTGGATCACGATGCGCGGCGGGTTGTAGCCACCGGCGTGGGCATACTTCAGCTTGACCCGGCGACCATTCACCATGGGCGGCTGGTGATCTTCCTGGGCCATCTGCATGATGCGGGTCAGCATGGCGGTGCTGGTGCGGCGAGTCGCGGACTCGTAAGCCTCGTTGATGGATTCGAACAGGTGACCGACGCCACTGCCGTGCAGGGCGGAGATGAAGTGCACCCGGGCGAAGTCGATGAAGCCCAGGCGTCTGTCCAGCTCGTTCTTGACGTCCTCTTTCACCTTCTGATCCAGGCCGTCCCACTTGTTGACCACCAGTACCACGGAGCGGCCGCTGTTGAGCACGAAGCCGAGGATGCTCAAGTCCTGATCCGTGATGGTCTCCCGGGCGTCAATGACCAGCAGGCAGACGTTGGCATCTTCAATCGCCTTGAGCGTCTTGATGACGGAGAACTTCTCCACCGTCTCGTGCACCTTGCCACGGCGACGCACGCCGGCGGTGTCGATGACCACGTATTTCTGATCGTCGCGCTCCATGGGGATGTAGACGGAGTCGCGGGTGGTACCCGGCATGTCGTAGACGATGACCCGATCTTCACCCAGCATGCGGTTGGTCAGGGTGGATTTGCCAACGTTGGGGCGACCGACGATAGCAAATTTGATGGGCAGGTCGGCGAACGGCGTCTCCTTGGTGTCTTCCCGGGTGTCGAGCTCACCGGCGGCCACCATGCGCAGCAGGGCCTCTTCGTCGAACTCCTCCAGCTCCTCTTCCTCTTGTGCCTCGGTGGCAGAGCCGACCAGGGTCTCGAGGTGAGGGGCCAGGGCCAGCTCCAGCAGGCTCAGTACGCCACGGCCGTGGGCGGCCGCCATCTGGTAGACCTCGCCCAGGGCCAGACCGTAGAACTCGGACACCGCGGAGTCACCGTCGATGCCGTCGGTCTTGTTGGCCACCAGAAAAACCTTCTTGTGGGTCTTGCGCAGGTGCTCGGCGATGGCCTGATCCGCCGCGGTGAGACCGGCACGGGCATCCACCATGAAGAGCACCACATCGGCCTCTTCGATGGCCAGCAGGGACTGCTCGGCCATCTTCAGCTCGATCCCCTCCTCGGTGCCATCGATACCGCCGGTATCGACCACGATAAATTCCAGCTCGCCCAGCTTCGCCTGGCCATATTTGCGGTCCCGGGTCAGGCCGGGGAAGTCGGCAACCAGGGCATCCCGGGTACGGGTCAGGCGGTTAAACAGGGTGGATTTCCCCACGTTGGGGCGGCCCACCAGGGCAACTACAGGAGTCATAAAAGCCTCATTCTCAAGACGACAAAGGCTCCGGGTCCGAAGACCAGGAGCCGGATATTCACATTATCGGACGATCAAGGACGCTTGAGGGCGTACAATTTGCCGTCACGGCTCTGCACATACAGGGTGTCACCCTCCACCAGCGGAGCGGCATAGAGACCACTGCTGTCGAGCTGCTGCATGGCCTTGATGGTCCCGTCGGTACGGTCCAGCCAATACAGGTAACCTTCCACATCGCCGACCACCACATAGTCACCCAGGATGACGGGGGCGGTCACGGTGCGGTTTTCCAGCTGGGTGTTGGACCACAGCTCGAGACCGTTGCGACGATCGACCGCAAACAGATGGCTGCGGCTGTCGGTCAGCACGATGGCATTGCCGGTCACCGCCATGTCGCGATAACCGGAATACTTGCGCTTCCACACTTCGTCGCCGCTCATCAGCTTGCGCGCCATCAACTGGCCGTTGTAGGCGATGGCGTAGAGCTCATCACCGGCAATCAGCGGGCTGGCATCGACGTCCACCATCCGATCCAGTTCGGTGGCGCCGCGCGGGTCAGCCACCTTGGATTGACGCACCGGCTGGCCGTTGCTCAGCAGGGCGATGCCCACCTTGCCATCGGCGCGGCCATAGATGACGGCACCGTTGGTGATGATGGGGGCGCCGGCACTGCGCAGGGTCAGGGGCGGTTGCTCTTCGGACAGGGTCCACTGCAGCTTGCCCTCGTCGGTATCGAGCGCCACCAGACGGCCGGAGGTGGTCAGCACCACCACGCGGCCATCCTCGACGGCGGGGCTCGCCACCACTTCCCCAGGAACCGTGGTCTGCCACAGCACTTCGCCGTTGGCCTCGTTCAGGGCGTAGACCACCCCGTTTTCGGACCCGAGGAACAGCTTGCCGTAGCGGGAGACCAGGCCACCGGAGAGACGGGCACTGCGCTTGTCGGCGTTGATGGGCAGATCTGCCAGATCCACGCTCCACAGCGCCTTGCCGCTCTCGCGCTCGAAGGCGGTCACATCGCCATCGCGGGCCGCTGCATAGATGCGGTCCTCTTCCACCACCGGCTTGAGCTGGGAGTAGAAGTTGCCGATGCCATCCCCAACCGAGGAGGACCATGCCGTATCGGCAGTGAACGCGGACTCGACCTTGGGCAGGGGTGCCATGGGGTTGAGATCCTCTTCCGAACTGAACAGGGAGCACCCCTGCAAGGCGAAGGAGACAGCCACCCCCAGCGCCATTCGCTTGTACAGATTACGCATCCGGAGCCTCGCCCGCAGTGACGGCTGGCAGCGCCAGATCATCCATCTTCAGCTTGAGTTCGGCGCTGCTCTGCAGGCCGCCGGCATCCGCCGCCGCCTGATAGGCATCGCGCGCTTCTTCGGCCTTGCCCTGCTTTTGCAGGATGTCGCCGCGCACTTCCGCCACCTGGGCCTTGAAGGCGTCGTTGTTGATCTTGCCAAGCTGGGCCAGGGCCTCGTCAGCCTTGCCCTGATCGCTCAGGACCCTTGCCAGACGCAGGGCGGCGATGGGCTTGATGCTGTCATCGCCACTGGCGGCCACCTGGGTCAGCTGCTCGGCAGCCAGATCCAGCTTGCCCGCCTTGACGGCGGCCGCAGCCAGTTGCAGGGCAGCCAGCTCGGCATAGGCGTCACCCTTGTGGGCGGTAATGAAGCTCTTTGCCTGCTCCAGAGCGGCGTCATCCCCCTTGGCGAGCTGGGCGGTCATCTCGTTGTAAGCCTGGGAGGCGGCTTCCTGGTTGTTCTGCTGCATCTCGTTGTAGTAGCGCCAGCCAAAGAGGCCGACCAAACCGATCACGGTCCCGGCGATCACCGAGGTGCCGTTCTCTTTCCACCAGTTCTTGATGACCTCAACCTGTTGTTCTTCAGTGGTATACACTTCCACAGCTTACTCTCCTTTCGCTGCCAGCAGGGCGATGGCGGCATCGACCGAGACGGTCTGTTGCTCGGCCTGGCCACGCAGATATTTGATGGTGATCTCCCCGCTTTGCACCTCGGTCTCCCCAAGGATCAGGGCAATGGCCGCGCCGCTCTTGTCGGCACGCTTGAGTTGTTTCTTGAAGTTGCCGCCGCCGCAGTGGCTCATGAGGCGCAAGTCCGGCAGGGCATCGCGCAGGCGCTCGGCCAGGGCAAAGCCAGCCTGCTCGGTCCCCTCACCCACCATGCAGAGATAGACATCCACCGCGGGGCGGATGTCAGCATTGAGTTCGAGGGTTTCAAGCATCAGCACCAGACGCTCCATCCCCATGGCAAACCCGACCGCTGGCGTCGGCTGGCCACCGAGCTGCTCCACCAGGCCGTCGTAGCGACCACCGGCACAGACGGTGCCCTGGGCCCCCAGGCTGTTGGTCACCCACTCGAACACGGTCAGGTTGTAGTAGTCGAGGCCGCGCACCAGACGCTCGTTCACCTCGAACTGGATGCCGGCCGCCGTGAGCAGGCGCTTGAGCCCTTCGAAGTGAGCCAGGCTCTCTTCGCCCAGGTGGTCGAACAGACGGGGGGCACCCGCCAGGATGGCCTGCACTTTTTCGTCCTTGGAGTCGAGCACCCGCAGGGGGTTGCTGTACATGCGGCGCTGGCTCTCTTCGTCCAACTCGCTCTTGTACTGTTCCAGATAGGCGACCAGGGCATCGCGATAGGCGGCACGTTCGCTGCTCTGACCGAGGGTGTTGAGCTGCAGGGTCACGTGATCGCTGATGCCGAACAGACGCCACAGGCGGTGGGTCAGCATGATGAGCTCGGCATCGATGTCCGGCCCGTTGATGCCGAACAGCTCGACCCCGAACTGGTGGAACTGGCGATAACGGCCTTTCTGGGGACGCTCGTGACGGAACATGGGGCCCATGTACCACATCCGGCGTTCCTGGTTGTACAGCAGACCGTGCTCGATGCCGGCACGGACGCAACTGGCGGTCCCTTCCGGACGCAGGCTCAGGCTGTCGCCGTTGCGGTCTTCAAAGGTGTACATCTCTTTTTCGACCACGTCGGTCACTTCACCGATGGCACGCTTGAACAGATGGGTCTGCTCGACGATGGGCATGCGCACTTCGCTGTAGCCATAGCTGGCCACGACCTGGCGCAGGATCTGTTCTACTTTCTGCCATACCGGGCTCTGCTCCGGCAGGCAATCATTCATACCGCGAATAGCTTGGATCTGTTTTGCCACGTTGATACTCGAGAAAAAGAGGTAAAATTTGGCCGCATTATAGGGATTTTCGACCCCGAGGTAAAATCGGGTGCCCGGATGCGGGATGTAAAATCAACAACCTAAAGCCGGGGCCACCCCAGGTGGCCCCGTCATGGTTCAACCTTTGTCCACCTGGATCTGGTTGGCCGGATCCAGCATGGCGGCCCGGGCACGGATGCGACGCTCCAGGGTCGGGATCAAATCCTTGTTGTCGAGCCGGTCGACCCGCTGGCCCCCCTCGTAGAAGGCACTCTTGTTGGCGGCGCCCGCAAGGCCGAGATCGGAGACCAGCGCCTCCCCCGGACCGTTCACCACACAGCCGATGATGGAGACATCCATCGGGGTGATGATGTCTTCGAGCCGCTCTTCCAGGGCGTTGACAGTGCCGATGACGTCGAACTCCTGACGGGAGCAGGAGGGACAGGCGATGAAGTTGATGCCGCGGGAGCGGATGCGCAGGGACTTGAGGATGTCGAAGCCCACCTTCACCTCTTCCACCGGATCGGCGGCCAGAGAGATGCGCAGGGTGTCGCCAATCCCTTCGCTCAGCAACATGCCAAGGCCGATGGCGGACTTGACCGCGCCGGCGCGAAAACCGCCCGCTTCCGTGATGCCCAGATGCAGGGGTTGATCGATCTGCTTTGCCAGCAGGCGATAGGCTCCGACCGCCAGGAAGACATCGGACGCCTTGACACTCACCTTGAAGTTCTGGAAGTCGAGGCGATCCAGGTAATCCACGTGGCGCATGGCGGACTCCAGCAGCGCCTCCGGGGTCGGCTCGCCGTATTTCTCCTGGAGATCACGCTCAAGGGAACCGCCGTTGACGCCGATCCGGATGGGGATGTTGTAGTGACGGGCGCAATCCACCACCGCACGCACCCGCTCTTCGTTGCCGATGTTGCCCGGGTTGATGCGCAGGCAGTCGGCCCCGTACTCGGCCACTTTGAGGGCGATGCGGTAGTCGAAGTGGATGTCGGCCACGATGGGGATGCGGGTCTGCTGCTTGATGAGCTTGAACGCTTCCGCCGCCTCCATGGTGGGGACGGAGACCCGGACGATGTCGGCGCCGACCCGCTCGATCCGCTGGATCTGCTCGACGGTAGCGGCCACGTCCGTGGTCTTGGTGTTGGTCATGGTCTGTACCGTGATGGGGGCATCGCCCCCAACCGGCACGTTGCCGACCATGATCTGTCTGGATTTGCGACGAACGATGGGTGATTCGTGTGCGGGCTTTTCGTGAACAGACATGGCGGACTGATTACTCCTGCGGCAGTGAGAAGCGGGCAGTCCGGCCGTTGTTGTAACGGCTCATGTCGAAGGACTTGCCCTGATATTCGAGATTGACCGCCATGGGCGCGCCAATGATGAATCTGAGTGGCTCGGGTCCTTCCAGTACCAGTTCGTCGTTCGCCTTCTTCAGACCGCTGAACAGGGTCTTGCCGTTGGCATCCTTGACGTCCAGCCAGCAATCGGCGGTGAAGCTCATCTTGAGCTGGGGCGCCTTGGCGGGCTCGGTGGTCGTGCTCTCGGCAGTCGAGACCGCACCGGAAACGTCCGTCGGGACGGCTGCGCTGGCATCCGTAGCGACCACAGGCAGGGTCGCGGTGGCACCGCTCACCACAACCTGGGTGGACACGGCATCGGACGCTGCGGGCAGCACCGGCTCGGCGACCTCCACGGCGGGGGCAACATTCGCTTCCGGCGTATTGACGGTCGCGCTCATCTCGGTCGCCGCCAAGGCGTCGTCACCGGCAGAGCGGCGCGCCGTGCTCTGCCACCACCAGGCGACGGAGAGCCCGATCAGCACCAGGATCACCAGCCAGGTCACCACCTTGAGCCGGCTGTCATTGGCCTGCTGGCGGGAGCGACGGGAGAAGCTCTGCATGTCGATATTGTCGGGGGGAGTCAGTCCCAGCTTTTCGTAGGCGGCGAGGATGGTCTCCTCGGGGATGCCCACGAGCTTGGCATAGGCCCGCAGATAGCCACGAATGAAGGTATGGGACGTGTGCTTGTCATAGGTATCCGCTTCGATGGCGGCGATCAGGGTCAGACGAAGGTGAATGCGGGACGCAACCTGTTCCCGGGTCCAGCCGAGCTGTTCACGGGCGTTGCGCAGCAGCTGGCCTGGGCCCGCTGCCTGGGAGTCGTCTTGGAAATCGTGTGGCTGTTCAGTAGTCATTGGCTAAGTAACGCTTGGCTTGTTGCGAAGTGGGATATTGCCTTACCAGCTCAGTCCCGAATTGGTGAAGTAATGCCGGTTTGTCCATGGCCTGGGCCAGCCGCAGCCGGAGCCAGAGGCTCTCCTCGTTCTCCTCTGCCACATCGGCAAAGCGCGCGAGGTAAGACTGGACATCAGGAAGCTTGCCATCTTTCATGGAAAGCTCGGCCATGTCCAGCAATAACCTAGGATTGCGGGGATTATACCCCAAGGCCAGACGATAATACTCGCCAGCCTTGTCATTTCTGTGATTTTGCATCGAGCAGAGCGCCGCATTCTCGTAGGTATCGGCGATCTTCACGTAATCGGGCTGGCTGACGGCCTGCAAGAACGCCTTTTCCGCTTCGTCGAAGCGGCCACGGTTGCAGAGGAAGGCGCCATAGTTGTTCATCGCGTCAGCATTGGACGGATCCATGGCCAGCGCTTTCTTGTAGCTCGCCTCGGCGGCCTTGAAATCCGACACCTGCTGGTAGAAATTGGCAAAACCGATGTAGACCTGAGGATTGTTGGGATCGTACTGAAGGGCGCGGTCGAGATTGAATTTGGCCTGCTCGGCATTGCCCTGGCGCAGATACTGGATACCCAGATCGAGACGAGTCTGGGCGGCGGCCTTGAGGTCGGGGCCCACTTCACGCTGGGTCGAATTCTGGCCAGCGTAAGTGGTCTCTGTGACACAGCCTGGCAGCGCACAGAGCGCTGCCACTACGATCAATGTACGGATATCCATTTCCTGTCTATACAATGGCTTAGGAGTTAAACCATTTTGACGGAAATCCCATCCTGTTGCATCCGATTTTTCATGGTGCGCTTGGTGCGGTCGATCACCTCTCCCACCAGCTGCCCACAGGCGGCGTCGATGTCGTCACCACGGGTCTTGCGCACGATGACGGTCAGGCCGTATTCCATCAACACCTTGGAGAAACGGTCGATACGGCTGTTGCTCGGCTTGCCAAACGGGTTGCCCGGGAAGGGGTTGAACGGGATCAGGTTGATCTTGCAAGGAGTTTCCTTGAGAACCTTGGCCAGCTCATGGGCATGCTGCATGTCGTCGTTGATGTGATCGAGCAGCACATACTCCACGGTCACCCGGCCGCCGTTGGCGTTGGACTTGGCCAGATAGCGGCGTACCCCGGCAAGGAAGGACTCGATGTTGTACTTGTCGTTGATCGGCATGATCTCGGAGCGAAGCGCATCGTTCGGCGCATGCAGAGAGATGGCCAGGGCCACGTCGATCTGGTCGCCCAGCATGTCCAGCGCCGGCACCACACCGGAGGTGGAGAGAGTGACGCGGCGCTTGGAGATGCTGAAGCCGAAGTCATCCATCATCAGCTTCATGGCAGGTACCACGTTGGCGAGGTTGAGCAGCGGCTCACCCATGCCCATCATCACCACGTTGGTGATGGGGCGCTTGCCACCCACCACTTTGGCGGCACGCCATACCTGACCGATGATCTCGGAGACTTTCAGGTTGCGGTTGAACCCTTGCTGGGCGGTGGAGCAGAAGGTGCACGCCAGGGCGCAGCCCACCTGGGAGGAGACGCACAGGGTCGCGCGGTCCGCTTCCGGAATGTAGACGGTCTCCACCTCCTGATCGCCCACCTGCAGCGCCCATTTGATGGTGCCATCGGCGGAGCGCTGTTCACGGCTGATCTCGGGGGCACGGATCTCGGCAATGGCCTTGAGCCGCTCGCGCAGCGCCTTGTTGACGTTGCTCATCTGATCGAAATCATCACAACCGAAGTGATAGATCCACTTCATTATCTGGTCTGCCCGGAACGGCTTCTCGCCCAACTCGACGAAGAAGGCACGCATGGCATCCCGGTCGAGATCCAGCAGGTTGGTTTTTGTTTCGCTCATCAGGGGCCTCAGCTCACACACTTCATAAATTATCGGCTGACCTACGTCAGGGGGCGGCATTGTACAAATAATGGGTCTAGCTTTCCACCTGGAGAATAAGTGGATATTGGTAGGATGACCAAAAAACAAAAGGGAGCCGAAGCTCCCTTGTTCACCAGCAGACAACATCAGCCGCGCGGGCAGATCTCGTCGTCGGAGAAGAAGTAGGCGATTTCACGGGCGGCAGAGGCCGGGGCATCGGAGCCGTGGACGGCGTTGCGATCGATGCTCTCGGCGTAGCAGGCGCGCAGGGTGCCGGCCAGGGCCTCTTTCGGGTTGGTGGCGCCCATGATTTCACGGTGACGACGGATGGCGTCTTCACCTTCCAGCACCTGTACCATGACGGGGCCAGAGGTCATGAAGCCGACCAGACCATCATAAAACGGCTTGCCCTGGTGCTCGGCGTAGAAACCGGCGGCCTGTTCGCTGGTCAGGTGCAGCATCTTGGCGGCGATGACTTTCAGGCCGGCGCTTTCGAAGCGGCTGTAAATGGCACCAATCAGGTTCTTGCTGACCGCATCCGGCTTGACGATGGAGAAGGTACGTTCGATAGCCATTGAGTTCTTTCCTTAACTACAGAGTTTTATTGTAGGAATCCATGTTCGGCGGCGATTATACGTAAACAAAAAACGAAATAACACACAAAAAATCAACTTTTTGTTAAACAAAAGAATCCTTGAAACAACATGGTGACTCATCTTGTGCCAGGACAGAGAGAAAAAATGTGCGCTTGCGCACGATCGGCATGCTAATGCCTCAAAACCGTATCAATTGCTCAGCAAAGCAGCACTGGAAAGGGCACCCTGAGGTGCCCTTGTGATGCCGTTCACTGACTCAGCGCGTCTCCGCCATCAGGGTATGGGCGATGGTGCGCATCCCCAGGGTATTGGCCCCGGGCGCCCACAGACTGTCACCGTTCTCGCTGAAACAGGCGGCGAGATCGACATGCAGCCAGCCTCTTCCCTCATCAGGGACAAAGCGGGAGAGGAAGCCTGCCGCATTGGAGGCCCCCCCCGGTCCGCCGCCCGGCACGGGGCGGCTGTTGGCGGTGTCGGCATAGTGGGACGGGCACTGCTGGCGATGCCAGGGCTCCAGCGGCAGCGGCCATGCTGGCTCCTGCTCCGCATCCGAATAGGCCATGGCGCGGCTCACCAGCCCCTTGTCCAGTCCAAACAGGGCGTTGTAACGCCCCCCCAGCGCCATCACGGCCGCCCCGGTGAGGGTGGCAGCGTCGATGATGAGCGGCGCACCAGACTCGCCGGCCAGTTGCAAGCCGTCGGCCAGGATCAGACGCCCTTCGGCGTCGGTGTTGACCACCTCCACCGTGGTGCCGTTCTTGTAGGTGAGGATGTCACCCAGCTTGTAGGCATGGCCGGATACCAGGTTCTCGGCGCAGCAGAGGATGAGCTTCACCCGCTTGTCGAGGCCACGCAGAATAGCCAGCGCCAGCGCGCCGGTGACGATGGCGGCGCCGCCCATGTCGTGTTTCATGGTCAGCATGCCCTGGGAGGTCTTCATGGAGTAGCCGCCGGAATCGAAGGTGATCCCCTTGCCCACCAGGGCGGCCGCTACCGGCGCCTTGGGATCCTTGCCCGGATTGAAATCCAGCTCCAGCATCACGGGCTCGCGGTCACTGCCACGACCCACTTGATAGAGACCGACCCAGCCCGCCTGTTGCAGCGCCTCTCCCTTGAGGATGCGATGGCTGATCCGGTCCGGTGCCAGCTCGGTGAGGAAGGCGGCGGCTTCGACCGCCAGCTCCAGCGGCCCCAACTGCTCCGGGGTGGCGTTGGTCATCTCCCGCACCCAGCGCCCGCACAGCCAGCGCGCCTCCAGCTCCTCCCTGTCCTCCTCGGACGAAGTGGCCCACTGCAACCCCACTTCCGCCTTGGGCGTCTGCAGCCCCTGGGCAAAGGCCCACTGCTGCTCCCGCTCCCAGTGGCCAGCCAGGACCACCTGCTGGATCCCCTGGCTGCACAGGCGCCGCGCCGCCTGCTGGATATCCAGCAAGGGAGTGGCGCTCACCAGATGGATCACCATGCCGTCGGCACGGTGGGAGAGCAGTGCCCCCTCCCCCCACTCGGCCGGTGCAAACTCTCGGCTCAACCAGACGTTCATGCGCACACCTCCTGCAGCCAGCGGGCAATCGTGCGAAGACCATGGCCCTTGGCCCCGGTCGCCCAGAGATCATTGCCCGACTTCTGATAGGAAGCGGCCAGGTCCAGGTGCACCCAGCCCTTGCCTTCGTCACGGACGAAGCGCGACAGGAACGCCGCTGCCGTGGTGGCGCCGGCAGTGCCTTCGGCGGATGCCACATTGCCCAGCTCGGCAAAGGCCGAGGTGAGCTGGCCTGCGTGCCAGGGTTCGAGCGGCAGCGGCCAGGCCTTCTCGTTTTCGGCGTTGGCGGCAGCCAGCGCGCGCACCTGCTCCGCCTCATCGAGAGCAAACACGGCGTTGTAGTCGCGGCCCAGCGCGGTCTTGGCGGCGCCGGTCAGGGTGGCAGCGTCGAGGATGTAGGCAGCCCCGCTTTCGCTGGCGGCCAGCAGGCCGTCTGCCAGCACCAGGCGACCTTCCGCGTCGGTATTCTGGATCTCGACCGAGATGCCGTTGCGATAAGTGAGGATGTCGCCGAGCTTGAAGGCGTGGCCGGAGACCAGGTTCTCGGCGCAGCAGAGGATGAGCTTGACCCGCTTGTTCAGGCCACGGCTGATGGCCAGCGCCAGGGCGCCGGTCACCATGGCGGCGCCGCCCATGTCGGACTTCATCGGCAGCATGTTGTCGGAGGACTTCATGGAGTAGCCGCCGGAATCAAAAGTGATCCCCTTGCCCACCAGCGCCGCGACCACGGGGGCGTTGGCATCCCCGGTCGGGTTGTAGTCGAGCTCCAGCAGCACCGGCTCGCGCTCGCTGCCACGGCCCACCGACCAGATCCCGATATGACCCGATTCACGCAAGGCTTCGCCAGCGGTGATGCGGGCGGTCACCTTGTCACCGCCGAGGCTGCGAATGAGCAGCAGAGCGGACTCCGCCAGACTCATGGGGTAGATGGCTTCCGGGCAGCCGTTGGTCACCTCGCGCACCCAGTGGGTCGCCTTGAGCAAGGCGGCGAGTTCGGCCGCTTCCTGCTCACTCTGCTCGCCGAAGTCGAGCTCGCGAACCCCCTTGGCGGCATAGAAGCCCTGGGCAAAGGCGTAACGACGCTCCCCATTCCACCCCTCGCCCACCAGCTTGATGCGCTTGATGCCGCTCGACTCGAGGCGTCTGGCCCCCCGCTGGATGGCGCGCAGCGCCTCCTTCTCCTGGCCAGCGGCCAGATGGAGATGAGCCTCATCCCCGTTGAAACTGAGCAGGGCACCCTCGCCCCAGTGGGCGGCGGCAGCCTGGGACGACAACCTTACGTTCATCATGTCAGCCATGTTCTCTTGCTTCCTTTTTATTGGCACTTTCATCAACGAATAGGGAAATCACGGGCGCAAAAAAGGCCGCTCCCTCAAGGGTCACGGCCTTCACCATATCATTACTGCACCATGAGATGCTGCACGCGCAATTCACTCATGTGTAATTAAGGGGTCATCAGTGGCGCTCGGACGCCAGATTCAGGGTGTACTTGGGCAGTTCCACCACCAGATCCTCGTCCGCCAGTCTGGCCTGGCAGCTGAGACGGGATTCCGGCTCCAGCCCCCACGCCTTGTCCAGCATGTCGTCTTCCAGCTCGTCGCTCGGCTCGAGGGAGTCGAACCCTTCCCGCACCACGCAGTGGCAGGTAGTACAAGCACAGGACTTCTCGCAAGCGTGCTCGATCTCGATGCCATTGCGCAGCGCGATATCCAGAATGGTTTCACCGGTCGCACCTTCGAGGGCCGCGCCGTCCGGACAGAGCTCGGGATGGGGCAGAATAATCAGTTTTGGCATATCACACCTTGTTGACGTTTTGTCCGGTCAGCACCTTGCGGATGGAGGCATCCATCCGGCGGGCTGCAAATTCGCCACTGGCAGCATCCGCCGCCTCGATGGCCTCTTTGATCTGGTTGGTGGTGCCCGTGCTGCGCATGGTCAGCAGATGGGCGATGGCGGCATCCAGCTCGGCCCGCTCGGCGGGGCTCAATAAAGCCTCGCCATCGGCGGCCAGGGCGGCGTTGAGGCTCTCGACCACCCGGTCGGCCTCGACCTGCTGCTCCGCCAGCATGCGGGCGTCCATGTCCTGCTGGGCATTGGCGATGGAAGCGCTCAGCATGTTGAGGATGTCATCTTCCCCCAGCCCGTAGGAGGGCTTGACCTGGATCTCGGCCTGCACGCCGGAGGATTTCTCCATGGCGCTGACCGACAGCAAACCATCCGCATCCACCTGGAAGGTGACGCGAATGTGGGCGGCGCCGGCCGCCATGGGCGGAATGCCGGTCAGGGTGAAGCGGGCCAGGGAGCGGCAATCCGCCACCAGCTCGCGCTCCCCCTGCACCACGTGGATGGCCATCGCGGTCTGGCCATCCTTGAAGGTAGTGAACTCCTGGGCGCGGGCCACCGGAATGGTGGTATTGCGCGGGATCACCTTCTCGGCAAGGCCGCCCATGGTCTCTAACCCTAAGGAAAGCGGGATGACGTCCAGCAGCAGCATCTCGGCATCAGGCTTGTTGCCCACCAGGATGTCGGCCTGGATGGCGGCACCGATGGCCACCACCTTGTCAGGGTCGATGCTGGTCAAGGGGGTGCGGCCGAAGAACTCGCCCACCCGCTCGCGCACCAGCGGCACCCGGGTCGAGCCGCCGACCATCACCACTTCCAGCACCTCTTCCTGCTCGAGACCCGCATCGCGCAGGGCGCGCCGACAGGCCTGCAGGGTGCGCTTGACCAGGGGCTGGATCAATTCGTCAAACTGGCTGCGGGTGACGGTACCCTGCCAGCCGGCAAAGGTGCAGGCAACGGCATCTGCATCGGTGAGGCCGTGCTTGATGCTGGCCGCCGCATCCAGCAACGCGCGCTGGGTACGGGCATCGAGCTGACCGGACAACCCGGCTTGCTCTTTGAGCCAGTCCGCCAGCAGATGGTCGAAATCGTCACCACCGAGTGCCGAGTCGCCGCCGGTGGCCATCACCTCAAACACCCCGCGATGCAGGCGCAGGATGGAGATATCGAAGGTTCCGCCACCCAGGTCATAGACGGCTATCACCCCTTCCTGACCGGAGTCGAGGCCATAGGCGATGGCGGCCGCCGTGGGTTCGTTGAGCAACCGCAGAACGTGCAGGCCGGCCAGTCTTGCCGCGTCCTTGGTGCCCTGACGCTGGGCATCGTCAAAATAGGCGGGCACCGTGATGACCACGCCGTCGAGGTCTCCCCCGAGGGAGGCGGCACCGCGCTCGGCCAGTTTTTTCAGGATCTCGGCCGAGACCTGCACCGGGTTGACCAGCCCCTGGCGGGTCTGCAACTGGGGCATGCCCGTCTCGGTAGCCACGAACTCGTAAGGCTGCTGAGGGGTATCGATATCAGCCAGCGCCTTGCCCATCATCCGTTTGACCGAGACGATGGTGTTGTGGGGATCGAGGGCCGCCTCACGCTTGGCATCGAAGCCAACCCGGATGGTATCGGCCTGGTAATGCACGACGGAGGGCAGCAGATCACGCCCCTGCTCGTCACAGAGGGTGTCGGCCTGGCCGCTGCGCACGGCGGCGACCAGGGAGTTGGTGGTGCCAAGATCGATGCCGACGGCACGTTTATGCTGGTGAGGTGCGGCGCTCTGGCCTGGCTCGGCAATTTGCAGTAATGCCATGGGTAATCACAATTCCTGCGTTAGAGGGTCAAGACTCGAACAGCGAGTCTTCGAATCGTTCCAGCTCCTCGAGGAGCTTGTCGACAAATTTGAGCTTGCGAACGCAATCCGCCGCCTGCAGATCCTCACCCCTGGTGAGAGAGTCGGTCAGCCGTTGCATCAACGCCTGGTGATCATGCCTGATCTCCTGGCGAAAATCCTTGATGGCCCCCTCAGGGTCGGCGTCGCCCTTGAGATCAGCCAGCCGCTCTCGCCACTCCAGCTGTTGCATCAGAAAGGCAGGATCTTGTAGTGTCTGCTGCTCGCCGCGAATATCGGTGCCCCGCAAGGAGAGCAGATACTCGGCTCGGCGCAAGGGGGCCTTGAGGGTGGTAAAGGCATCGTTGATCTGGGCAGCACGCTGCACGGCAGCAAGCTGCTCCCGCTCGGGGGCAGTCGCAAAACGATCGGGATGGAACTGGGTCTGCAGCTGACGATAGGTGTCAGCCAGTTGGCGAGTATCGAGCTCGAAGCCCTCAGCCAGCCCGAACAGCTCGAAATGATTCATCCTTCGTCCTCAGACAATAGCGCTGGGAGTGCAACCACACTCGTCTTGAACTTGAAAGCAGTGGCATGGACTGGCGTCCACACCACTGTGTTGATGAGCAAGGTGTTGATCACAAGAGACTCGCCGCAACAGGGCTCACCCTTGGGGCTGCGAGGCGTTGCAAACATGGGCGATCTGTCAATCGAACCACTTACACGCTGAAGCTTTCGCCACAACCACATTCGCCCTTGGCATTCGGGTTGTTGAACTGGAAGCCCTCGTTGAGGCCTTCCTTCACGAAGTCCAGCTCGGTGCCATCCAGGTGGATCAGGCTCTTGGCATCCACGATGATCTTGACGCCTTTCTGCTCGAACACCTGATCATCGGCAGCCAGCTCATCCACGAACTCGAGCACATAGGCAAGGCCAGAACAGCCGGTCGTCTTGACGCCGAGGCGCAGGCCGATGCCCTTGCCCCGGTTGATCATGAAGGAGGAAACCCGCGCCGCTGCGGCATCTGTCATGGTTATGGCCATACTGCTCTCCGGACCTTAAAGACCTTTCTTCTGCTTGTAATCGGCGATGGCGGCCTTGATGGCATCCTCCGCCAGAATGGAGCAGTGGATCTTCACCGGCGGCAGCGCCAGCTCTTCGGCGATGTCGGTGTTCTTGATACCGGCCGCTTCGTCCAGGGTCTTGCCCTTGACCCACTCGGTCACCAGGGAGCTGGAGGCGATGGCGGAACCACAGCCGTAGGTCTTGAACTTGGCATCTTCGATGATGCCATCGTCGCTGATCTTCAGTTGCAGCTTCATGACGTCACCACAGGCCGGTGCACCGACCATGCCGGTGGCGACGCTGGGATCGTTCTTGTCAAAACCACCGACGTTGCGGGGATTCTCGTAGTGGTCGATTACTTTTTCACTGTAAGCCATATCTAACTCCTGCTAATTCCGTTGTTCACCAGATCCTTGCCATGCTGGCAAGGATCAGTGATGTGCCCATTCGACCGTGTTCAGATCGACGCCATCCTTGAACATCTCCCACAGGGGGGACATCTCGCGCAGACGACCGATGGAGTCGCAGATGAGCTTGATTGCGTAGTCGATCTCTTCTTCGGTGGTGAAGCGACCGATGCTGAAACGGATGGAGCTGTGTGCCAGCTCGTCGTTCAGACCCAGGGCGCGCAGCACGTAGGAAGGTTCCAGGCTGGCCGAGGTACAGGCAGAACCGGAAGAGACCGCCAGATCCTTCAGTGCCATGATGAGGGACTCCCCTTCCACATAGGCGAAGCTGACGTTCAGGTTACCCGGTACACGCTGATCCAGATCCCCGTTGATATAGACTTCTTCGATGTTCTTGATGCCATCCCACAGACGCTGGCGCAGGGCCATGATGTGCTGGCTCTCGCTCGCCATCTCTACCTTGGCGATGCGGAAGGCTTCCCCCATGCCGACGATCTGGTGGGTTGCCAGGGTACCGGAGCGCATGCCGCGCTCGTGGCCACCGCCGTGCATCTGGGCTTCCAGACGAACACGGGGCTTGCGGCGCACATACAGGGCGCCAATGCCTTTCGGGCCGTATACCTTGTGGGCGGACATGGAGAGCAGATCAACCTTGAGCGCTTCCACGTCGACCGGGATCTTGCCCACGCTCTGGACGGCGTCCACGTGCAGCAGGATCTTGCGGGAACGGCACAGCTCGCCGATGGCAGCGATGTCTTGCACCACCCCGATCTCGTTGTTGGCGTGCATGATGCTGACCAGGATGGTGTCATCACGCAGGGCGCCTTCGATCTGCTCAAGGGTGAACAGGCCGTTGGGCATGGGCTCGAGGTAGGTCACCTCATAGCCTTCACGCTCCAGTTGGCGGCAGGTATCCAGCACGGCTTTGTGCTCGGTCTTGGAGGTGACGATGTGCTTGCCCTTGCCGGCGTAGAAATGGGCGACGCCCTTGATGGCCAGGTTGTTTGACTCGGTCGCACCGGAGGTAAAGACGATCTCGCGCGGATCCGCGCCGATCAGCTCTGCCACTTGATTACGGGCCAGATCCACCGCCTCTTCGGCCTGCCAGCCGAAACGGTGGGAACGGGAGGCTGGGTTGCCGAACAGGCCGTCCATGGTGAGGCACTGCATCATTTTTTCTGCGACACGCGGGTCCACCGGACAGGTTGCCGAATAATCAAGGTAAATAGGCAGTTTCATCTTTTTCTCCGTTACGACGGGGTCACACAGCGACTCGTCGTGGAAAGCACGTTTATAGTTGGACTTTCAAGCTCACATCACCGCGTTCGGCCCGATCAACCAGGGACAACACGGTCTTCATTTGTTCATCTTGCTTGCCGGCGATACGGCGCACATCGGCCTGACCAACCAGCTCGGCCAGGGTGATATCCCCCAGGAAACTGGAGATGCGTTCGCTCAGATCCCGCCACAAGGAGTGGGTCAGGCACTGGGTACCACCGTGGCAGCCCCCTTTGCCGAGGCACTTGGTCGCATCGACCGATTCATCGACCGCGGTGATCACCTGACCGACCGAGATCTCGCCAGGGGCCAGACCGAGGCGATAGCCGCCACCGGGGCCACGTACGCTGCTCACCAGACCATGCTTGCGCAGACGGGCAAACAGTTGTTCCAGATAGGACAAGGAGATGCCCTGGCGCTCTGAAATATCAGCCAGGGGCACGGGCCCCTGCTCTGCATGCAACGCCACGTCGAGCATGGCTGTCACCGCGTAACGTCCTTTTGAGGTCAGTCTCATATGCCTTACCGTCTTGCGAACCAATCAATATGTGGCATATGGTCACATACCCGACTAAATCAGTCAAGTATATGCTTGAGTAAATCAGTCGGGATTAATCCTGTGCCCTGGACTTCTGGACAGAGGTGAGAATGCCCCGCAGGATGTTCAACTCCACCGCTTCGGGTCTGGCCCGATTGAATAGACGACGCAGTTTGCTCATCACATGGCCTGGATGGTCATCGGCAATGAATCCCGTCTTTTGCAGCGTCTGCTCCAGATGCTGATAAAACCCTTCCAGTTGCTGGGCGCTGGGGTACTCGACCCGCTCATCCTCCGGGGCCGAATGCTCCTGGTTCTGTACTTCCAGCCAGCGCATCCGCACCTCGTAACAAAGGGTCTGCACTGCCATGGCCAGATTGAGGGAGCTGTATTCTGGATTGGCGGGAATGGCCACATGGAAGTGGCATTTTTGCAGTTCGTCATTGGTGAGGCCGGTACGTTCACGGCCAAACACCAGCGCGACCGGGTGCTCCATGCCCTCGGCAACCAGCTTCTCGCCCGCTTCACGGGGATCCAGCATGGGCCAGCTCAAGGTGCGGGAACGGGCACTGGTGCCGATGACCAGACCACAGTCGGCAATGGCTTCATCCAGGGTCGGCACGATACGGGCGCGAGCCAGGATATCGCTGGCCCCCGCCGCCAGGGCGACGGCCTCCTCATCCGGCTGGGCCTGGGGATCGACCAGCACCAGTTGAGTCAGCCCCATGGTCTTCATGGCCCGCGCCGCGGATCCCATGTTGCCGGTGTGAGAGGTGTTTACCAACACGATACGAATCTGATCCAACATGCCCAGTCAATCTTCAGTCAAAAATGGCGCGCAATTGTAACATAACCAATCGCTATTTTGGCACCGCTTCCGACCAGGCATTTCTGCACAAACAGGCAGATGATACATCCCCACCCTGCGTGGTCACGCTGACAGTGGGGTACTGCGGCTCAAGTTCACCTGTTCCGCAGCACTCGGGCAAGAAAACGGCTCAGCTCATTGTCGCGGCAGTGGGCACGTGCGTCTCGCGGGCCCGCTCGATGAAGGTGGCAAGATCCAGCAAGGGATAACGTACCAGGCTTGGCAAACCGTCCAGATCCAGGCTGTCCATCAGGTTTTTCACCTCCAGCCCCAGCTCGGTGTTCCCTTCAATCTTCAGCTTGCGCTGGAAGAAGAGAGAGTCGGGGTCTTCCTTGCGTCCGGCAATCAGGATGAGGTCGTTGGTGGTGCCGCTGAAACAGACATCGGCCTGCTCGCAGTGACGAGCCACCACCAGCTTGCCATCCTGCTCGCTGATGAACCAGCAGAGCTCCAGATCCGAGACTTCGACCTTGAGCCACTTGCCCGCCAGAAATTCAAAGTCGCCATCTGCGATGGCCTCTTTGAACACGCTGGCCAGCAGGCGCGCCATCAGGCTCTGCTGCAAGGAAAATGGCACCAGTTTGAGGGGATGGCGCAGAATGCGGGGAGCCTGTTCGACCAGGCGACGTTGCAGTTGTTGAAACACGATAAACTCCCAGTTTTTTGCGCATTCAAGCACAGGGCCGCAGCCATGATCCTGTTGGAAATCAAACTTGTGCCCACTTACCTCAAGAAGGGTAAAGCCACCTAAAGCTGCCTCAGGTCAAAAAGCGGGAGGGCAAGCATGAATACAATCGGGCCACTTTTGCATTTTTTGCCCTCTCGGAGCGTACCCGATGGAATTACTCTGTCCGGCAGGCAGTTTGCCGGCACTGAAAACAGCCGTGGATAACGGGGCCGATGCGGTCTATATCGGCTTCAAGGATGACACCAACGCCCGCCATTTCGCCGGGCTCAACTTCACCGACAGCAAGCTGGAGAAAGCGGTCGACTATGTGCACCAGCATGGCCGCAAACTCCACATCGCCATCAACACCTTCGCCCACCCGGGCTCCGATGCCCGCTGGCAGCAGGCGGTGGACAAGGGAGCCGCACTGGGGGCCGATGCCCTGATCATCGCCGACCTCGCCGTGCTCGACTATGCCAGCCGCCGCTACCCGGATCTGGAGCTGCACGTCTCGGTGCAGGCCAGCGCCACCAACGCCGCCGCCATCCGTTTCTACCAGCAGCACTTCAATGTCGGTCGGGTGGTGTTGCCCCGCGTCCTCTCCATGCATCAGGTGAGACAGCTGGCCCGCGAGACCGACGTCGGCCTCGAGGTGTTCGCCTTCGGCAGCCTCTGCATCATGGCGGAGGGACGCTGCTACCTCTCCTCCTACATGACAGGCGAGAGCCCCAATACCGTCGGAGCCTGCTCACCGGCCAAGTTCGTGCGCTGGGAGGAGACCCCGAGCGGCCTTGAGTCTCGCCTCAACGAGGTGCTGATCGACCGCTACGGCCCGGGGGAAAACGCCGGCTACCCGACCCTGTGCAAGGGCCGCTTCAAGGTGGATGGCCAGACCTACCACGCGCTGGAGGAGCCCACCAGCCTCAACACCCTTGGCCTCTTGCCCGAGCTGTTCCAGACCGGGATCCAGTCGGTCAAGATCGAGGGGCGCCAACGCAGCCCCGCCTACGTGGAGCAGGTCACCCGGGTCTGGCGCGCCGCCATCGACGCCTATCAGGCCAACCCTGAGGCCTATCAGGTCAAGGCCGAGTGGGATGCCCAGCTCGCCCGCGTCTCCGAGGGGAGCCAGACCACCCTCGGTGCCTACCATCGCCAGTGGCAATAAGGAGCCCTGTTCATGAAATTCTCTCTCGGCCCCCTGCTCTTCTACTGGCCCAAGGCCGACACCCAGGCCTTCTATCAGGCGGCCGCCGCCAGCCAGGCCGACATCATCTATCTGGGGGAAACCGTCTGCAGCAAGCGGCGCGAACTGAAAGCGGATGACTGGATTGCCCTCGCCCGTCAGGTGGCGGGCTCCGGCAAGCAGGCGGTACTCTCCACGCTGGCGCTGATCTCTGCCTCCTCCGAGCTCAAGGAGGTAAAGCGGCTGGTCGACAACGGCGAGCTGATGATCGAGGCCAACGATCTGGGGGCGGTCCAGCTCGCCAGTGAAGCCGGGCTGCCGTTCGTCTGCGGCCCCGCCATCAACGCCTACAATGCCGACGTGCTGCGCATGCTGCTCAAACAGGGAATGCAGCGCTGGGTGATGCCGGTGGAGCTCTCCCGCGACTGGCTGATGCAGCTCAATCAGGATCTGGGCAGGGAGCGCCAGCAGTTCGAGGTGGAGGTGTTCGCCTATGGTCATCTGCCGCTCGCCTACTCGGCACGCTGCTTCACCGCCCGCTCCCTCGACCGACCCAAGGACAACTGCGAACTGGCCTGCATCCACTACCCCATCGGCCGGCTTGCCAGCAGCCGCGAGGGGCAGAAGGTGTTCAACCTCAACGGCATCCAGACTCAGTCCGGTTACTGCTACAACCTGGGCAACGAGCTCAAGGGGATGGAGGGGCTGGTGGATGTGGTGCGCCTCTCTCCCGAAGGCATGGAGACCCTGACGATGCTGGAGCGCTTCAAGGCCAACGAACAGGGGATGGCCCCCCTGCCCCTGCTGCAGGAACGGGACTGCAACGGTTACTGGCGCCAGATCCCCGGCATGAGCCTGGTGGAGTAGCGGCACACCCCGTGTCACCAGACAGCAAAAAGGCCTCGTCAAGAGGCCTTTTTCATGGGGTTCAAACCCGTTTCGTCACGCTTTGCCGCTCTTGCCCTGGGCTCCGGGTGGCTGGGGCTTGCGCGCCATCAGTTCCAGCTCCAGCAAGGCATAGCGATGCTCGATGAAGTCATA
Source organism: Aeromonas sp. LsrichE-8G (assembly GCF_022869435.1). NCBI lineage: Bacteria > Pseudomonadati > Pseudomonadota > Gammaproteobacteria > Aeromonadales > Aeromonadaceae > Aeromonas > Aeromonas sp. LsrichE-8G. The sequence goes on along the minus strand of NZ_JALIHH010000046.1, from coordinate 45,750 downwards.
GACGTTGTTGGCCAGCGCCAGCTTGAAGTAGCTGATGGCTTCCTTGCGGTTACCCTTGGCCAGCTCGAACTTGCCGAGGTAGAAGTAGGTCTCGCACAGGCGCTCGGCGAGCTCCCTGTTGTCCTTGACCCCTTTCACCACGTTGCTCATCAACTGGGTGGCATTGATGTCGCCCGTATAGAGGCGCACCAGATCCCAGTTCCAGGCGTCGTCGTCATATTTGTTGAGCCGCTCGCGCATCCGGCTCATGGCCGCCGGTCCGTTGAGCTTCTGCTCGGCCAGATAGAGCCAGATCACCCGATAAGGGTCTTCCGGTTGCGCCTCGTAGAAGCGCTTCATATCCGCCGCGGCAAGCTCGGGGCGATTGCCGTAATAGAGCGCGATTCCCCGGTTGAGATAGGCGTAGTCGTAATCCGGGGCGAGCTCCAGGGCGGAGTCGAACGCCTCATAGGCCTCGTCGTAGTTCTGCTGTTGAACCAGATAGACACCGATGAAGTTGTAGGCCTCGGCAAAATCCGGCTTCTCCCGCAGGGCGCGGTTGAAGTCGAGTCGCGCCAGGGAACGCAAGCCCACCCGGTCAAACACCACGGCACGCTCATAGAAGAGCTCTGCCCGCTGTTCGGTCGTCAATTCCATTTCACTGAGCATCTGCCCGAGTCGCGCCAACGCCAACTCGCTCTGGTAGGAGACCTGCAAGGGGGTCGCCAATACCAGTGAAGCGGGTTGCGGCTTGGGAACTTGAGGCGCTTTTACCTGACTGCTACTGCTGCAACCCCACAAGGGGAGCAACAACAGGATACCCGTGAGGTATCCAATCCCTATCCTGACGTTCAATGAACACTCCGACGCTTACGCTTGACCCCGCATATGGTAAAGATCACGGGGCCGTTTGTCATGTGGCGCAGCCCCTCTCCCTCAAATAAATCAGGATTCGACAGGGTATCCGGCATCGCTCCAGCCGCGAAAGCCTCCATCGACGCTGACGACCCGGGAATAACCCATCTTCTGCAGGTTATCCGCCACCAGGATGGAGCGAAATCCCCCACCACAATAGAGGTAGAGTTCGGTGTCGGGATCCGGATACCGGGTCTCGATGTCACGCTCTATCACCCCGCGCCCGAGATAGGTGGCCCCCGGCAGATGGCCCCTGGCCCACTCGCTCTCTTCGCGCACGTCGATCAGATGAAATGCTCGGCCCTCATCCTGCCAGCGCTTGATCTGGTGCACATCGGTTTCCTGCACCTGCGGGCGGATGACCTCTACCAGGGCCAGAAAACGGGGATTGTGTTGCATGGGCTTGCTCCTTGCTTTGGGTAATGGATGCTGGGTTGTGGGGAGCATCATGACTCACCCCGGCCACAAGAGAAAGGGCGCCTTGCGGCGCCCTTGTCTGTTACGGCAGGATCTCTTGCTGATCCGCGCCCTCTTTTTCCACCTGGGTCGGCAGCATGTGCTCCCGCTTGATCCCGAGGAACATGGCTGAGGCGCTCGCCACATAGATGGAGGAGTAGGTCCCGAAGGCCACCCCGATCACCATGGCGATGGAGAAACCGTGGATCAGAGGCCCGCCTTTGAGCAGCAGCGCCACCACCACCACGAAGGTCAACCCCGAGGTGATGATGGTCCGGCTCAGGGTCTCGGTCATGGAGAGATCCATGATCTCCGCGGTGTCCCCACGGCGTACCTTGCGGAAATTCTCCCGCACCCGGTCGAACACAACGATGGTGTCGTTCAGGGAGTACCCCACCAGCGTCATCAGCGCCGCCAGCACGGTCAGGTCGAACTCGTACTGGAAGTAGGCAAAGATGCCGAGGGTGATGATCACGTCGTGAGCCAGGGAGAGGATGCCCCCCGTGGCCAGACGCCACTCGAAGCGCACCGCCACGTAGATCAGGATACAGATGATGGAGGCCAGCATGGCCAGGGCACCGTCGGTGGCCAGTTCGTCACCCACGGAGGGACCGACGAACTCGACACGCTTGAGCACGGCGCTCTCGTCGACCAGCTTGGCGGCAGCCAGGACCTCGTTGCCCTGCTGCTCGACCTTGACGCCCTCTTGGGGGGACATGCGCACCAGCACATCACGGCTGGAGCCGAAGAACTGCAGGGTCGCCCCGTCAATCTTCTGCTGATCCAGCGCCTCGTGCATCTTGTCCAGGCTCACCGACTGCTGGAACCCCACCTCGATGGTGGTACCGCCGGTGAAGTCCAGCCCCCAGTTCAGGCCACGATCGTACAGAACGTAGAGGGCGAGCACCGTCACCAGAGCAGAGAGGACCATACCCAGCTTGGCGAAACGCATGAAGGGGATGGGCTTTTCAAAATGTAGAATTTGAAACATGTCTCTTCCTTAGATCGGCAGCTTGTCGATGCGCCGTCCACCCCAGGCCAGGTTGATGATGGCGCGGGATACCGTGATGGCAGTGAACATGGACGCCGTCAGGCCGATCCCGAGGGTCAGGGCGAAGCCCTTGATGGCACCGGTACCGATACCGAACAGGATCACGCAGGTGATGAGCGAGGTGATGTTGGAGTCGGCGATGGTGGAGAAGGCGCGGTCAAAGCCCAGGTGAATGGCTTGCTGCACCCCGCGACCATTGCGGATCTCTTCACGAATACGCTCGTAGATCAGCACGTTCGCATCCACCGCCATCCCCAGCGTCAACACGATACCGGCGATGCCCGGCAGGGTCATGGTGGCCCCCGGGATCATCGACATGATACCGACGATGAGCACCAGGTTCATGGTCAGCGCCAGATTGGCCACCCAGCCGAAGGCACGGTAGTAGATCCCCATGAAGAGCACGATAACCAGCATGGCCCAGCCGATGGCTTCCATCCCACTGTCGATGTTCTGCTGACCCAGGCTCGGGCCTATGGTGCGCTCTTCGACGATCTGGATGGGGGCAATCAGGGCACCGGCACGCAGCAGCAGCGCCAGGTTGTGGGCTTCGTTGGCGTTGTCGATCCCGGTGATGCGGAACTGGCTACCCAGGCGAGACTGGATGGTGGCGACGTTGATCACCTCCTCCTGCTTGCGGAACTTGCGCTTGCCGTCCGGACCAGGCTGACCCACCGGCTTGTACTCGATGAAGACGGTCGCCATGCCCTTGCCAACGTTGTCCTTGGTAAAGTTGGCCATCTTGTTACCACCCTGACCATCGAGCTTGATGTTGACCTGGGGACGGCTGTATTCATCGAAACCGGACTGGGCACCCACGATGTGGTCACCGGTCAGGATCACGCGCTTTTGCAGCACCACCGGACGACCGTTGCGATCGTTGTAGACCTTGGAGCTCGGCGGCACGCGGCCTGCGGCTGCGGCCTGGATATCGGCAGCCTCATCGACCATGTGGAACTCCAGGGTCGCGGTGGCCCCCAGGATCTCCTTGGCACGGGCGGTGTCCTGGATCCCCGGCAGCTCGACGATGATACGCTCGCCGCCCTGCTGCTGGACCAGCGGCTCGGCCACACCCAGTTCGTTCACCCGGTTGCGGATGATGGTGATGTTCTGCTCGAGGGCATACTTCTTCACCTCTTTGACCTTGGCTTCGCTCAGACTGGCCAGCAGGATGAAGTCATCCCCTTTCTGGTCTGTGGTGAAGACAAGATCCGCATTCTGGCGACGCAGGAAGGAGAGTGCCTTGGCCTGATCGGCCTCGTCACGGAAGACCACCTGCACCTGATCCCCGACCCGGCGTACACCGGAGTAGCGGATCTTCTGGGTGCGCAGTTCGGCGCGGAAATCCTGCACCATCTGTTCCTGCTGCTTGGCCAGCGCTTCGGCCATGTCCACTTCCATCAGGAAGTGCACACCGCCCCGCAGGTCAAGACCGAGCTTCAGGGGCGCCGCGCCGATGGCCTCGAGCCAGGCGGGGGTGGAGGGTGCCAAGTTGAGGGCGGTGATGAAATTGTCGCCCAGCTTGTTGGCCACGATGTCGCGCGCCTTGAGCTGGTCTTCGGTGTTGTTGAAACGGATCAGGATGAAGCCGTGCTCGAACGCCGCATGCTTGACCGGGATCTTCGCCTCGTCGAGGGTTTCCTTCACCTGATCGAGGGTTTCTAGTTTGACTTCGGCACCACGGCTGGCAGAGACCTGCAAGGCCGGGTCTTCGCCGTAAAGATTGGGGGCTGCATATAGAAAACCGATGGCGATCACGACGATCACCATCAGGTATTTCCACAGCGGATAGCGATTTAACACGCTGTGCTCCTCGGGAGATTAGAGGGACTGGATAGAACCCTTGGGCAGAACGGCAGAGACGAAGTCACGCTTGATGGTGACCTGGGTCTGATCGTTCAGGGCCAGCACAATGTAGTCGCTGTCGGCGGAAACCTTGGCGATCTTGCCGACCAGGCCACCGGAAGTGAGCACTTCGTCGCCCTTGGAGAGGGAGCTCATCAGATTGCGATGCTCCTTGGCACGCTTGGCCTGGGGACGGTAGATCATGAAGTAGAAGATGAGACCGAACACGGCCAGCATGATGATCATTTCCATGCCACCACCCTGTGCTGCCGGAGCCGCGCCTTCTGCATACGCCTTGGAGATAATGCTCATTTAACAACCTCTTATTGATGTAGATTTGAATACTAACTTATATGTCGTTGTTATTTCACGTCATTTTCAGCCAGTGGAGGCACAGGCTTCCCTTGCCGACGGTAAAACTCAGTTACAAAGTCGTCTAATTTACCCTGCTCGATCGCGTCCCGCAAACCCTGCATCACGCGCTGGTAATAACGCAGGTTGTGGATGGTATTCAGACGGGCACCGAGGATCTCGTTGCACTTGTCCAGATGGTACAGATAGCTGCGGGTGTAGTTCTTGCAGGTGTAGCAATCGCAGTCCGCATCCAGGGTGCTGGTGTCTTCCCGGTACTTGGCGTTGCGGATCTTGACCACCCCATCGGTGGTAAAGAGATGACCGTTGCGGGCGTTGCGGGTCGGCATCACGCAGTCGAACATATCGATACCGCGGCGCACCCCTTCCACCAGATCCTCCGGCTTGCCCACCCCCATCAGGTAGCGCGGCTTGTCGGCCGGAATTTTCGGGCAGACATGGTCAAGGATGCGATGCATGTCCTCTTTGGGCTCACCCACGGCGAGACCGCCGACCGCGTAACCGTCGAAGCCGATCTCAAGGAGACCGTCCAGCGACACATCCCGCAGCGGTTCGTAGACAGAACCCTGGATGATGCCGAACAGGGCGTTCTTGTTGCCGAGCGCATCGAACTTGTCACGGGAGCGCTTGGCCCAGCGCAGGGACATCTCCATGGACTTGCGCGCTTCTTCATAGGTGGCCGGGTACGGGGTGCACTCGTCGAAGATCATCACGATGTCGGAACCCAGATCGTACTGGATCTCCATGGACTTCTCGGGGTCGAGGAAGATCTTCTCGCCGTTGATGGGATGACGGAAGTGCACCCCCTCCTCGGTGATCTTGCGGATGTGCCCCAGACTGAACACCTGGAAACCACCGGAGTCGGTCAGGATCGGCCCCTGCCAGTTCATGAAGTCGTGCAGATCGCCGTGGGCGCGCATCACTTCCTGACCCGGGCGCAGCCAGAGGTGGAAGGTGTTGCCAAGCAGGATCTGGGCACCAGTCTCACGCACCTCTTCCGGTGTCATCCCCTTGACGGTGCCGTAGGTGCCGACCGGCATGAAGGCCGGGGTCTGGACCACGCCACGCTCGAACACCAGTTGACCGCGACGGGCACGCCCATCGGTGGTTTTCAATTCAAATTTCATTGCTACCTCTATTCAGTCAGAGAAACAGTCTGACAACAAAGGGCCCGAGGGGCCCGGTAATATGAAGCCGGCCGGCATACTGACAAGCAGAGCCTGAACGACTTCTGAAGGGCAAGGCTTAACCCTGCACCCGGCGACGGGTGACGAACATGGCGTCCCCGTAGCTGAAGAAACGGTACTGTCCCGCCACGGCGGCCTGATAGGCGGCCATCACGTTGTCATAGCCGGCAAAGGCGCTGACCAGCATGATCAGGGTGGATTCGGGCAGGTGGAAGTTGGTGATCATGGCATCGACCACCTGGAACTCGTAACCGGGGAAGATGAAGATGTCGGTGTCATTGAAGAAGGGCGCCAGCGGCTTGCCCTGGGCCAGGGTCGCCTTGGCTGCGCTCTCGAGGGATCGTACCGACGTGGTGCCCACCGCAACCACCCGACCGCCGCGGGCGCGGGTCGCCGCGATGGCATCCACCACCTCCTGGGGCACTTCGGCGTATTCCGAGTGCATGTGGTGCTCTTCAATCTTGTCGACGCGCACCGGCTGGAAGGTGCCCGCCCCCACGTGCAGGGTCACGAAGGCCATCTCCACGCCCTTGGCACGGATCTGCTCGAGCAGCGGCTCGTCGAAGTGCAGACCGGCGGTCGGCGCCGCCACGGCACCCGGCTTCTGGTTGTAGACGGTCTGGTAGCGCTCCTTGTCGGCATCCTCGTCGGGACGGTCGATATAGGGAGGCAGCGGCATGTGGCCGATGGCATCCAGAATGGTCAGCACAGGGCGCGGGTCCAGGAAGTGGATCTCGAACAGAGCGTCGTGGCGGGCACGCATCTCGGCCTCGACGGGCACACCGTCGGCACCGCCATCCAGAAGGAGACGGGTACCTGGCTTGGGGGACTTGGACGAGCGGACGTGCGCCAGCACGCTGTGCTCGTCCAGAATGCGCTCCACCAACACCTCCAGCTTGCCGCCGCTGGCCTTCTGGCCAAACATGCGGGCCGGAATGACCCGGGTATTGTTGAACACCAGCAGATCGCCGGGGTTGAGCTGGTCAAGCACATCGACAAAATGACCGTGGCGCAGGGCGCCGGTTTGACCATCGAGCTGCAGCAGGCGGCTGGCGGTACGCTCCGCCATGGGGTAGCGGGCAATCAGCTCGTCTGGCAGATCAAAATGAAAATCGGATACTTGCATCTTTCACCTCGGGGGAATCGGCGGCTAGTCTAGTTATCCCCCTCTTCCAAGGCAACCCAAAAGACTAAAAACCCAAGGAAGACAAGGGATAGCGGGCCATTTTGTGAGGCTGGGCCCGTTAAAAAACCTTTAAGGTTTTGTATTGACCCCGATCATGTTCTGGCGACGGGGGCTGGGCTAGGGTGGAAGCAGACACACAAGGAGGCCCACCATGATGACCCTCTCCGAGATCATGACTGAACACCCCTTTACTCTGGGTCCGGAAAACAGCGTCAAGCAGGCGATGGAGCTGATGCAGCAGGAGCGGATCCGTCACGTTCCCATCGTCGATGAACACCAGCATCTGCTTGGTCTGGTCACCCTCTCGGACATCCTGGCCACCCGTGAATCCAAGCTGCTGCTGATCAACCCCGAGCGGGAGGCAGAGTTCACCGACAGCGTCCAGCTCGACGAGATCATGACTCGTCAGGTGGCGAGCGTGGATCCCCACGCCGGCATCAAGGAGGCGGCTCTGTATCTGCAGCGCCACAAATATGGCTGTCTACCGGTACTCAAGGGGCGCAAGCTGGTTGGCATCGTCACCGAGTCGGACTTCATCGCCGTGGCCATCAATCTGCTGGAGCTGATGGAGGAACAGGAGCCCCCAACCGACTTTTGATCCCAAAATACTGTAATAAAATTACAATAAAAGCGTTTTCAGCCTAATTTAACGGCTATTCGAGTGAAAGACTTTCAGTTTGACTGTAAAATTACACCACAAAACTTGCGTTGTGACATTCATCACACTATGATGCCCACCATGCAATGGTTGCCGAAGAGGAGATGAGGATTGTGCACCCGCCATCTTCTCTTCATATGTCTGCAAGTTTGCACACCCCGTAGTTAGTCTTTGCTGTAAAGCATATTTATCGCCATTCCTTGTTTGATGACCCGGCCCTGTCTGTGCGACGGCGCCGGGATTTTTTTATCCCTCTTTTTTCTACTGCGCCGCCTCGTCTGCCCCCTTCTCTGCTCACGCAATGAAAACAAATCCGGCCCAGCCCTTGAAAATGTGACATGCAGGACAGAAATTGAACTTCGACAATGAGTTATCTCCGAAGGCCTGAGATATTCATGTTAGGTACAGTTGTGATGATCTATCTAATAAATAGATTTATGTGATTCAAAATTGTGGCTTTGACCGATTAGAAAAAGTCACTATGATGACTCCATCGAAAGTTAAGCGCCTCGTCTGGCACGACTCTTCAACACCAGACAGGCATATGTACATCACCAAGGAGCAAATACATGTCTACCTACATCAACACTGAAATCAAGCCGTTCAACGCCACCGCCTACCACAATGGCAAATTCGTTCAGGTGTCTGACGCTGACCTGAAAGGCAAGTGGTCCGTGGTGTTCTTCTACCCGGCTGATTTCACCTTCGTCTGCCCGACCGAGCTGGGCGACCTGGCCGACAACTACGCCGAATTCCAGAAGCTGGGCGTCGAGATCTACGCCGTCTCCACCGACACCCACTTCACCCACAAGGCCTGGCACGACACTTCTGACACCATCCAGAAGATCCAGTACCCGATGATCGGCGACCCCACCGGCACCATCACCCGCAACTTCGGCGTGATGATCGAAGAAGCTGGCCTGGCTGACCGCGGTACCTTCGTCATCGACCCGCAAGGCGTCATCCAGATCGTTGAAATCAACGCTGGCGGCATCGGCCGTGACGCACTGGAACTGCTGCGCAAGGTCAAGGCTGCCCAGTACGTTGCTTCCCACCCGGGTGAAGTGTGCCCGGCCAAGTGGAAAGAAGGCGACGCCACCCTGGCCCCGTCCCTGGATCTGGTAGGCAAAATCTAAGCCTCCCCGCTCTGAAGACCGGCCCGTTCAAGGGCCGGTCTTGTTTACGGCCCTCAGAAAATGCGCCGGTCTGCTGTGTGGACCTCTGTTTTCTGTACCCGGTCATCGTGCCGACCCGCATTCAGCAAGAAGGAATTCGACCATGTTAGATACCAACCTCAAACAACAACTCAACGGTTACTTGCAGTACATCGTCAATCCCATCGAGATCAGCGTGTCCGGCAATGACAGCGACAAATCCGCCGAACTCCTGGCATTGGCCAGCGAGATAGCCGAGATGTCCCCCAAAATTTCCCTGACCGATGGCACCAATGCCCGCAAGCCTTCCATGAGCATCGCGCCCCAGGGCCAGGCCCCGCGCGTGCACTTTGCCGGCATTCCCATGGGTCATGAATTCACCTCCCTGGTGCTCGCCCTGCTGCAAAGCGGCGGTCACCCCTCCAAGGCCGATCCGGCCGTGCTGGAGCAGGTGAAGAACCTCAAGGGCGAGTTCCACTTCGAGACTTATATTTCACTCTCCTGCCACAACTGTCCGGACGTGGTACAGGCCCTGAACCTGATGTCCACCCTGAATCCCGGCATCACCCACACCATGATCGACGGTGCCCTGTTCCAGGATGAGGTGAACGAGCGTCAAATCATGGCGGTCCCGAACGTCTACCTGAACGGTCAGCCGTTCAGCCAGGGCCGCATCTCGCTGGAAGAGATCGTCGCCAAACTCGACACCGGCGCTGCCGAGCGCAAGGCGCAAGAGCTGAGCGAAAAAGCGCCTTATGACGTGCTGGTGGTGGGCGGTGGCCCGGCCGGCGCCGCCGCGGCCATCTATGCCGCACGCAAAGGCATTCGCACCGCCATTGTCGCCGAACGTTTCGGTGGCCAGGTGATGGACACCGTCGGCATCGAGAACTTCATCTCCGTGCCCTACACCGAGGGCCCCAAGCTGGCCGCCAGCCTGGAGCAGCACGTCAAGCAGTACGGCGTGGAAGTGATCACCGAGCAGCGCGCCGCCGCCATCAGCAAGGATGGTTACGTCAACGTGGACCTCGCCTCCGGTGCCACCTTGAAGAGCCGCGCCGTGATCCTGGCGACCGGTGCCCGCTGGCGCGACCTGAACGTGCCGGGTGAACTCGAGTACCGTACCAAGGGTGTGGCCTACTGCCCCCACTGTGACGGCCCCTTCTTCAAGGGCAAGCGCGTGGCGGTGATCGGTGGCGGCAACTCCGGCATCGAGGCGGCCATCGATCTGGCCGGCATCGTCGAGCACGTCACCGTGGTGGAGTTCGCCGATACCCTGCGTGCCGACGACGTGCTGCAGAAGAAGGCCCGTTCCATGGGCAATATCGACATCATCATGAGCGCCCGCACCACCGAAGTGATCGGCGACGGCAGCAAGGTGGTGGGCATGGACTACGAAGATCGCACTACCGGCGAGATCAAGCATCTGGCGGTAGCCGGCATCTTCGTCCAGATCGGTCTGGTGCCGAACACCGAGTTCCTCAAGGGGAGCGAAGTGGCCCTGACCCGCTTTGGCGAAATCGAGATCGACACCAAGGGTGCCACCTCCCTGCCCGGCGTCTATGCCGCAGGGGATGCCACCACGGTGCCGTTCAAGCAGATCATCATCTCCATGGGGGCAGGTGCCACCGCCGCCCTGGGTGCGTTTGATTACCTCATTCGCAACCCGGCGCCGGAAGCACAAGCTACCCAGGCCGATGCCGTGACCGCCTGATAACCGCCCAACAAAAAACCGACTCCCTGGAGTCGGTTTTTTTATCCCTGTCGTTGGGTCGCCAGCCTTCAGCGCCCCTGCGGCGCGTCCCTCTCCTGCCCCTCTTCACTCACCGCTCACTCTTCTGCATCAGGCACGGCATAGCTCGCCGGCACTGCCTCCCCTTCCAGATCCGTTCTTGGCTCCAGCTCCGCCGTCATGGGGGTGTTGGGGGGCACCGGCATGAAGACCTGATGCTCCGTCAGCGGAATGGGGGCTCGCTTACGCCTGCGCCAGCCGAGATAGGCCGACAGCAGCAGACCGCACAGGGCAAAGTAGACGAACAGCCCCTGTGGTCCGAACGTTGCCATGGTAAAGGGGGCCAGCAGCGGACCCGTCATGGCTCCCAGGCTGTAGGCAAGCAGCAACCCCTGGTTTGCCCCCAGCACCTGATCCGGGCGCAGTTCATCGCAGGCATGGCTGAGGCTCAAGGGATAGATGGAGAACGCCATGCCCCCCAGCAGGAAGACAAGAGTCCCCTCGATTGGCTCGCGCCAGGGCCCCGGCAGCAGCACCATCAGCAACGCGATCAGGGTCAGCAGGGCGCAGAGCAGCAGGATCACCAACCGTCTGTCGTAACGATCAGATGCACGCCCGATGGGATACTGCAGACACATCCCCCCCAGGATCACCAGCGCCATCATGTCCGCCACCTGGGAGAGGGAGGCGCCGCTGTCGGTGAAATAGAGCGGCAACAGCCCATAGATGGCCCCGAGGATGAGGCCCGAGGTAAAGCTGCTGCCCATCCCCGCCGGAGTGAGGCGCACCAGCTCCAGCACTCCCACCGGCTGGGGTGCCACCATGGCCGGCGTCGCCACCCGGGAGAGCGCCAAAGGCACTACGGAGAGGGTCGCCGCCATGGCGCACAGGGCGAACGGCGTCAGCACCATGGGGTCCACCTGCTTGAGCAGCAGCTGGCCCAGGGCGAGTGAGCCGTACAGCAGGATCATGTAGAGGGACATCAACCGCCCCCGGTTCGCCGGGGTGCTTGAGACCAGCATCCAGGACTCCAGCACCACGAACAGGCCGCCGGTGGCAAACCCCCCGATCAGCCGCAGCGCCGCCCAGGTGACAGGCTCCACCACCATGCCGTGCAGCAGAAACAGAAAACAGAGCAGGGAGGCATAAGCCGCATAGGCCCGGATATGACCCACCCGGATGATGAGGCGGGCATTGATGAAGGTCCCCAGCACCAGGCCGCCGAAATAGGCAGCCGACACCAGACCGATGGCCTGGGCGGACACCTGCTCGGCGGAGAGACGCACCGTCAGCAGGGTATTGAACAGACCGTGACCCAGAATGAAGATCACCAGACTGGTCAGGGGGGACAGCAACCTTGTCAGTGCCATGGAGCCTCCTCGCAACAAAAGGGTCATGGTAGCCCCTGCCTCCCGCCCCCTTCAACCCGAATGCCCTCCCCCTGCGGGGCTATGCTTGACGGGAACCCCACATGGAGATCCGAAAGATGAGACTCATGCTGTTGTTGGCTGCCCTGCTCTTTTGCGGCAGCGCCCTCGCCTTCCACTGCCCCATGGACATGAAGAAGATAGACGACGCCCTGGCCGCAGGCCCCGCCCTCAGTGCCGAGCAACTGGCCGAGGTGAAGCAGTTGAGGGCGGACGGAGAGACCCTGCACAACGCGGGCAAGCATCAGGAATCGGTCGATACCCTGGCCAAGGCCATGGCCATTCTCGGCATCGATCAGGGCTGATACCGCCCCTTCGCCGCGCAACGGTCTCATTCGCATCGCCCGGATGCAGACCGCCAAAATGAAACAAGGCCCTCGCCATCACTGGCGGGGGCCTTTTCACTGCGGATGTCAGCGCTGAACGGGGCTACACCCGGCCACTGTAGACCAGGGTGGAATAGTTGAAGGCTATCTTGCCGTCAACGGCATGGCGAGCAAACTCGCGGCGAACGAGCGCCGTCATCTGATCGTGGGCCGGCGTGCCCGCCACAGGCGCATAGGAGGAGGAGTTGAGCCGTCCAAGCACCCCGTCAAGATCGAATAGCTGGCTGTTCTCGAAGCGATCGAGCCGGTACTCCCCGGTGAAGAAGGCGCGAAAATCCGCCTCACCGAGGTTGCGATGATTGACCTCCTCGTAATCCCCCGAGTAGGCGTGCAGCCCCTCTTCATAGGCCTTGAGAAACGGGGTGTTCGTCAGCCTGTCATTCCAGATGAGGGCGACCTGGCCACCGGGCTTGAGCAGCCGCTGGCACTCCTGCCGAAAAGCCGCGCGATCGAACCAGTGAAACGCCTGGGCGACCGTGACCAGATCCATCGCCCCCGTGGGCAGGCCCGTGGCTTCCGCACTGCCGTGCAGCCAGCCGATGTTCCCCACCTGGGCGAGCAGCCGTTTGGCGGCTGCCCGCATATCGTCGTTGGGCTCCACCGCCCAGACCCGCGCGACCCGGGGGGCCAGCAGGGCGGTCAGGATGCCGGTGCCGGCGCCGATGTCGGCCACCTGGGACTCGGGCCCCATGGCCAGCTCCCTTGCCAGAAAATCCAGCATGGCGGCGGGATAACCGGGTCGATATTTCACATAGGCCTCGACCCGGGTCGAGAATCGCTGGGTACTGTCCATGGCAGACTCCTCTCTTGCTGCGGCCTTCATGCCGGCTCCCGGCCTGGTGACCAGGATCCCCATGCCACTACACTTGACCCCATCATGCAAGCCCCAAGCGGGTGGCAAACGGCGTACAGGCTGGCTTGTCACCCAGCGAAGCAGCAGGCGCTGCGGGCGGCAGGATACCCATCGGGGCGCCCGCTCACGGGCGTCGAAGGACAAACACCAGGATGGAGCTGCGACACAATGAGACCAGTCAAGAACAGGATTTGCCTCTGGTATGACGGGGATGCCGAGGAGGCGGCACGGTTTTACGCCAGCCTCTTCCCCGACTCCGCAGTCGGTGCCGTACACCGGGCCCCGGCCGACTATCCCGCTGGCAAGGAAGGAGACGTGCTGACGGTCGAGTTCAGGGTGATGGGGATCCCCTGCCTCGGCCTCAACGGCGGGCCCGGGGTCAGCCACAACTGGGCGTTCTCGTTTCAGGTGGCTACCCAGGACCAGGCCGAGACGGATCGCTACTGGCACGCCATCATCGACCATGGCGGTCAGGCGAGCGAGTGCGGCTGGTGTCAGGACAAGTGGGGCATCTCCTGGCAGATCACCCCTCAGGTCCTCACCGAGGCGATCACCGATCCCGACCCCGAGGCTGCGAGGCGCGCCTTCGAGGCCATGATGCAGATGGACAAGATTGACATTGCCACCATCGAGGCGGCGCGCCGGGGCGAGTAGCCCGTTCGCGCGGGCGCCACACACAACAAGGCCACCCCTGGGGTGGCCTTGTGCGTATTGGCTGTCAGTCCTACAGCGCCGCGATTACTTGGCGTAATCCTCGGTGGGCACGCAGGAGCAGAACAGGTTGCGATCGCCATAGACGTCGTCGATGCGGTTGACCGACGGCCACAGCTTGCTGGCGCGCACGGCGTCGGACGGGAAGACCGCCTCGGCGCGGCTGTAGCCACGGTTCCACTCTGCATCCATCACGTCGTCCTGGGTGTGCGGCGCATGGACCAGGGGGTTGTCGGCGAGGCTCCAGTGACCGTCCTGCACCCGGGCAATCTCGGCGCGGATGGCGGTCATGGCTTCCACGAAGCGATCCAGCTCGCGCTTGGATTCGGATTCGGTCGGCTCGACCATCAGGGTACCCGCTACCGGAAAGCTCATGGTCGGCGCGTGGAAGCCGTAGTCCATCAGGCGCTTGGCCACGTCCATCTCGCTGATGCCACTGGCTTCTTTGAGCGGGCGGATGTCCAGGATGCACTCGTGGGCCACCCGACCGTTGCGACCTGTATAGAGCACGGGGAAGGACTCGCCGAGCTTCTTGGCCAGGTAGTTGGCGTTGAGGATGGCGACCTGGGTGGATTTCTTGAGCCCCTCGTCACCCAGCATGGCGATGTACATCCAGCTGATGGGCAGGATGCTGGCCGAGCCGAACGGGGCGGCAGACACGGCGCCGTTGTCACGGCTCTCCTTGTCGGTCTTGACCACGGCGTGACCGGCCACAAACGGTGCCAGGTGTTTCTTCACGCCGATGGGGCCCATGCCCGGACCACCACCGCCATGAGGAATGGCGAAGGTCTTGTGCAGGTTGAGGTGAGAGACGTCCGCGCCGATAAAGCCTGGCGCCGTCAGCCCGACCTGCGCGTTCATGTTGGCGCCGTCGAGGTACACCTGACCACCATACTGGTGAACGATGTCGCACACCTCCTTGATGGTCTCCTCGTACACCCCGTGGGTGGAGGGGTAGGTCACCATCAGGCAGGAGAGCTGGTCTCCGACCTCGGCGGCCTTGGCCCGCAGGTCGTCCAGATCCACGTTGCCTGCCTTGTCACAGGCGGTGACGATGACCTTGAGGCCCGCCATCTGGGCGGAAGCCGGGTTGGTGCCGTGGGCAGAGGCCGGGATGAGGCAGACATCGCGATGCCCCTCGCCGCGAGACTCGTGGTACTTCTTGATGGCCAAGAGGCCCGCGTATTCGCCCTGAGCGCCGGAGTTGGGCTGCATGCAAACCGCATCGTAGCCGGTCACCTTCACCAGCCAGTCTTCCAGATCTGCCAGCAGCAGCTGGTAACCCTGGGTCTGCTTGAGCGGCGCGAAGGGGTGCAGCTTGCCGAATTCAGGCCAGGTCACCGGGATCATCTCGGCGGTGGCGTTGAGCTTCATGGTGCAGGAGCCCAAGGAGATCATGGCGTAGTTCAGGGCCAGATCTTTCGCTTCGAGACGGTGGATGTAGCGCAGCATCTCGGTCTCGGAGTGGTACTTGTTGAATACCTCGTGGGTCAGCACGGCGTCGGTGCGCAGCAGGTCTTGCGGAATGGCGTGATGAGTCTGGGCGGCCTGGTCGAGGGCCTCCACATCGAGGCCGTGACCCGCCCCAAGGAACAGGTCGAACAGCTCGGCCACATCGCCTCGGGTGGTGGTTTCAGAGAGGGACACACCGAGCGCACCGTCCAGATCCGCACGCAGGTTGATACCGAGCCCTTCGGCCTTGGCAATGAGTGCAGCCTTGTCCGACGTCAGGACTGTGAGGGTATCGAACCAGCTTCCGTGCTTGAGGGCCACGCCCTTGGCGGTGAGGCCGAGCGCCAGGATGGTGGTCAGACGGTGCACGCGGGAGGCGATGGTCTTGAGCCCCACCGGGCCGTGGTAGACGGCGTAGAAGCTCGCCATGTTGGCCAGCAGCACCTGGGCGGTACAGATGTTGGAGTTGGCCTTCTCGCGGCGGATGTGCTGCTCGCGGGTCTGCATGGCCATGCGCAGGGCGCTCTTGCCACGGGCATCCTTGGAGACGCCGATGATCCGGCCCGGCATGGAGCGCTTGTAGGCGTCGCGGGTGGCGAAGAAGGCGGCGTGGGGGCCACCGTAACCCATGGGCACACCGAAGCGCTGGGCACTGCCGAACACCACGTCGGCACCCAGTTCACCTGGGGATTTGAGCAGCAGCAGGGAGAGCATGTCGGTCCCGACGCAGGCCAGCCCCTTCTGGGCCTGGACGGCGGCAATGAGGGAACGCAGATCGGCCACATTGCCGGTGGTGCCCGGGTACTGGAACATGGCACCGAATACCTCTTCGCTCACGGCCTCGCCCGCAGGGCCGACCACCACATCGAAACCGAAGTGGACCGCGCGCTCCTTGACCACGTCGATCACCTGGGGGTGAACGTCGTCGGCCACGAAGAAGAGGTTGGATTTGGATTTGGCCATGCGCTTGGCCAGCGCCATGGCTTCAGCGGCGGCGGTGGCTTCATCGAGCAGGGAGGCGCTCGCCAGATCCATGCCGGTCAAGTCCAGGGTCAGCTGCTGGAAGTTGAGCAGGGCTTCGAGACGGCCCTGGGCCAGCTCGGGCTGATAGGGGGTGTAGGCGGTGTACCAGCCCGGGTTTTCCAGCACGTTGCGCAGGATGACGTGGGGCACGTGGGTGTCGTGGTAGCCCATGCCGATGTAGCTCTTGGCGATCTGGTTCTTGGCCGCATAGCCCTTGAGCTTGGCCAGGGCCTCCACTTCGGTCATGGGGGCGCCGATACCAAGCGGCCCCGGACGACGGATGGCGGCGGGGACCGTCTGCTCAATCAGATCGTCCAGGCTCTCGGCCCCCACGGTGGCGAGCAGGGCCCGCAGTTCTTCCTCACCCGGGCCGATATGACGGCGGATGAAATCGGTTTTTTGCTCGAGTTCAAACAGTGACTGGGTCATTTCCCTATTTCCTGGTAATAGGTCCTGGCATGACATCCTGACAACCAAGACCTGATGTTCCTGTAGCCGGTCGAAACCGGCTCCACTCATGTTCTGTGTCCGCCGCGGGCAGACGGGGAATGCGGCAAGGGCATCCCGAAGGCGCAAAGGCTGCGCCCATTCTGCAACCGCCATGGCCGCAGGATGGCAGTCATACAAGAGGGCCCTGCTGTGTTGGCAGGGCCCGGGGGCATTACTCTTCGTCCACCACGTTCTGGTAGCCTTCGGCATCCAGCAGGTTGGCGAGCTCGCCCGCGTCGTCCAGCTTGATGCGGAACAGCCAGCCGGCGCCGTAGGGGTCGGAGTTGACCAGCTCGGGGCTGCCTTCCAGCTCCTCGTTGACGGCCAGGATCTCGCCGCTCACCGGGCTGTAGATGTCGGAGGCGGCCTTGACGGACTCCGCCACGGCGCAATCTTCACCGGCGCTCACCTGCTTGCCCACTTCCGGCAGATCGACGAACACCATGTCCCCCAGCAGATCCTGGGCGTGCTCGGTGATGCCGACCACGGCTTCGCCGTTGGCTTCAACACGGACCCACTCGTGGGAGGTGGCATATTTCAGTTCGCTCGGGATATGGCTCATTTGTGCTTCCTTTATGCTCTTGGATCGCTTCAACAAAAATGGGGCGGCGAAGGTCAACCCTCGCCGCAATCAATGATTACACCAGCGGCTGGCCGTTGCGCACGAAGGCCGGCTTGGTGACTTTCACGGTGACCTGCTTCTTGCGGATCTCCACCTGGGCCTGTTCACCGATATCACGGGGCACCCGCGCCAGGGCAATGCTGTAACCCAGGGTGGGCGAGAAGGAGCCGGAGGTGATCACCCCTTCCCGTGTCTCGCCGCTCTCGCTGGTGAAGGTGACCGGCATGCCGGCACGCAGCACGCCCTTTTCTTCCATCACCAGACCCACCAGCTTGGGCTGGTTGCCGGCGGCCTTCTGGGCTTCCAGGGCGGCGCGGCCGATGAATTGGCGGGAGGCAGGCTCCCAGGCCAGGGTCCAGGCCATGTTGGCGGCGAGCGGAGAGATTGACTCGTCCATGTCCTGACCGTAGAGGTTCATGCCCGCTTCCAGGCGCAGGGTATCACGGGCACCCAGGCCACAAGGGGCCACGCCGTTGTCCAGCAGGGCCTGCCACAGATCGCACGCCTTCTCTTGGGGGACCACGATCTCGTAGCCATCTTCGCCGGTGTAGCCGGTGGTGGCGATGAAGAGATCCCCGGCCTGCACACCGAAGAAGGGCTTCATCCCTTCGACCGCCGCATTCTGCTCGGGGGTGAACACCTTGGCCGCCTTGGCCTTGGCGTGGGGGCCCTGCACCGCGATCATGGCAAGCTCGGGGCGCTCGGTCACGCTCACGGCAAAGTCGATGGCGTGATGGCGGATCCAGGCCAGATCCTTCTCGCGGGTGGCGGAGTTCACCACCAGGCGGTAGAAGGTATCGGTCAGGAAATAGGTGATGAGGTCATCGATGACGCCGCCTTCCGGATTGAGCATGCCACTGTAGAGGGCCTTGCCGGGGACGGTGAGTTTGGCCACGTCGTTGGCCAGCAGGTGTTGCAGGAAGGCTTTGACCCGCTCGCCGGTCAAATCGACGATGGTCATGTGGGAGACATCGAACATGCCTGCATCGGTGCGCACCACATGGTGCTCTTCCAACTGGGAACCGTAGTTGATGGGCATCTCCCAACCGTGGAAGTCCACCATCTTGGCACCCGCTTCCAGGTGTTTCGGATGCAATACAGTAGTCTGGATCATCGCTGTGTTTCCTTAAGCGTTCGCGACAACACTCGCAATCCGCCCCGGCTCGTCGGGAACTACGGACCACAAGCTCTGTGCTCGTTCCCGCCCGGGCGGGCAGGAGTGATTCCTTGAACGGAGCGGATTATATGACAAGCGTGCCAGGGCACCGCTCAAAAAAAACTAATCCTCACCCAACTCACTGACACCAGACACTAAGGCAAAAACAGTGATAAAAACAGCCAAAACCGCGCCATTACGGGATTTAATGTTGATTTTTACCGTCCCGTCACAATTTACAGAAAAACGTTTCGCTTCTCGCCAACATTAAAGGCTGACACCCCGAAGGGGCATCTCGCCCTGTCAGATTAGTTTTTTTGTTAAAACCCCGGGGTAATATTAGATTTTTTCACCTTTGGCCAGGGTGGGCAGCTCCCCATCCAGCCCCATGGCGGCCCGGATCATGCCCTGCTTGAGGGGACCAAGACCGTCGACGGCGCGAAGCCCCACCCCGCGCACCAGCTTCTTGAGGGGGTTGCTGCCCGCAAACAGTCGCTTGAGCCCCTCCATGGCCGCCAGCATGCGCGCCGCCTCGCTCTTGCGCCAGCGCTCGTAGCCCCGCAGGTTGGCGAGCAGGCCGATGTCCGCGCCCTTGCCGTGATGAATGAGGATCTGCTCCGCCAGGGCGGCGGCATCCAGCAAGCCCAGATTCACGCCCTGCCCCGCCAGCGGGTGGATGGTGTGGGCCGCATCCCCCACCAGCACCAGGCGCTCGCGGGCAAAGTCGCGGGCGTAGCGGGCGGTGAGCGGAATGGCGCTGCGAGCCCCCTCCACCTTGCACAGCCCGAGGCGCCCATCAAAGGCGGCGGTGAGCTGGCGGTTGAAGCCGTCGTCATCCAGGGCGCAGAGCGCCTCGGCGCGGGCCGCGGGCACAGACCACACGATGGAGCAGAGGTCGGGCTGCCACAGGGGCAGGAAGGCGAGCGGCCCCTGGGGGGTGAAGATCTGGCGCGCCACCGCCTCATGGGGCTCGGCACAACGCACCGTCGCCACCAGGGCGTGATGACCGTAATCCCAGCTGGTGAGGGGAATGTCTGCCTGACGGCGCACCCAGGAGTGGGCGCCGTCGGCGGCCACCAGCAGCTTGGCCGAGAGGGCCCGGCCATCTTCCAGCAGCAGCAGGGCGCCCGCTGGCCCGCACTGCAGGCTGGTGGCCCGGGCCGGGGTCAGCATCTGGATATTGCTGGCCCCCGCGATGGCGTCCAGCAGCGCAAGCTGGATCACCCGGTTCTCGACGATGTGGCCAAGGGCCCCCTGACGCAGGCTGGCGGCATCGAAATCGATGTGGCCGAAACTGTCCTGCTCCCACACCTGCATCTTCTCGTAGGGCTGCAGGCGGCGCGCCACTATGCCGTCCCAGGCGCCGACCCCTTGCAGGATGTGCTGACTCGCGAGGCTCAGGGCACTGACCCTGTTGTCCGGCGTCTCACCGAGCGTTGCATCGGGCAGCCGGCCTTCCACGATGGCCACCTTGATCGCCCGGTTCTTGAGGGCGGCAGCGAGCCCCAGGCCCACCATGCCCCCCCCCACGATCACCACATCCACATCTTGCATCTGCATTCTCTTGTGTCCTTTCCGGGCGAGTCGCCAGGATCTGCGAGGCGACGCCCACAGGCGTGCCTCTTGCTCGAAATCGTCTTTGCCGCCGGTGCGACAGCGCTTATTGGCCGCACACCTCGCCCACGAATCCCAGGGTGCGGGAGGCGAGCGGTGCCTTGATCCAGGGCACTCTGCCCATCAGGGAGAGCGCCAGATTGCGGCCCACCACCAGGGGAGCGTGATGGTTTGAGAAGAGCTGGGCCAGGGAGGACGTGAGCCAGACGGTCTGGGCCTGATCGTCACGCCGCTGCTGCCAGTAGCCGCTTAGCACCTCAAAGCCGCCGATGTCTTCCCCCGCCGCGAGCGCACGGGCCAGGGTCCGGGTCAGCACGTCCAGATCCCGCATGCCGAGGTTGAACCCCTGACCGGCGATGGGATGCAGCAGGTGAGCGGCGTTGCCCACCAGCACGGTACGCTGGGCCAGGGGATAGTCGGCCACCGTCAGCACCAGGGGGTAGAGGTTGCGCGCCCCTGTGCGCACGAAGCGCCCGAGTCGCCAGCCAAAGGCCTGCTGCAGACGGGCGAGAAAGGCGGCATCATCCAGCGCCATCAGGGCCTGTGCCTCGTCCCGCGGGACGCTCCACACCAGAGAGGAGAGGCCGTCCTGCATGGGCAGCAGGGCCAACGGCCCTCCGTCGGTGAAGCGCTCGAAGGCCCGCCCGGCGGGATCCTCGGCGGTCTTGACGGTGGCGATGATGGCGCTCTGGCCATAATCGTGGCGACTGACCGGCATCTTGAAATGCTGGCGCACGAAGGAGTGGCCCCCGTCGGCCGCCACCAGCAGCCGGGTGCGGTAGCGCGCGCCCCCCTCCAGGGCGAGCGTCACTCCCCCCTCGTCGGGGTCGATGGCCTCAAGCCTGGCCGGGCACAACATACGGATCTGCGGGCAGGCGGCGATCGCCTCTTGCAGCACGATGCCCGCCGCCGACAGCTCGATCACCTGACCGAGGGCGGGCAAGCCATACTCCGCCGCCGACAGCCGGGTCTGGCCACAGTGGCCCCGATCCGACACATGGATATGGTTGATGGGGGAGCAGTGGGGTACCAGGTGCGGCCAGAGGCCGTGACGGGCCAGCGCCTCGCAGGTACCGGCGGAAAGCGCGATGGCACGGGCATCGAAACCGGGATGAGCATTGAGCTCGGGCGCACTCGCCTCCAGCAGCAGGATCTGCAGGGGGGCGCCATCCTGTCCTTTCAGGGCGGCAAGGGAGAGGGCCAGCACGGCACCGCTCATACCACCGCCGACGATAGCCACGTCGACGTGAACCAGATCAGATTGAGACATGAGAAGAGGGCATAGGCGAAAAAACGTGGGCCAATCCTACCACAAAGGTGGCGGACGGGATGCGAAGCCACGGGCAAAAAACCGCTTTGGCACCATGGGTTAGCAGAGTGCCTCCCCTGCTCTCACCCCTTGTAAAACAGAAAGAGCGCCGTGATGCGCTCTTTCATTGACCCGCTGGGCGGGCAGATCAGTGCAGGGTCGGCGGCGTACTCGGCGCGGCCGGGCGCTTGCCAAACTCCTCGAACGCCATCATGACCCCGAGGCGCACGTGTTCGTAGAGCACCAGGAAGGAGGCTTCGTTCTCTTCATCTTCCTGATCGAACTCGGCAGAGACCTGGGTGATGCTGGCGATGTCCTGAATCATCTCCTGCAGCTCTTCGGATGCCTTGGAGAGCTCCTGTTGGACCACGCCAAAGCCGGCCAGGAAGGCCTGGGACCAGTCCACCAGCGAGTCGATGCGCTCATCGAGCGGCGCCTCGTCGCTTGGCAGCAGCAGCTCTACGCCCTTTTGTGCCATCAGGCTCTCGATCACCTCGTGATAGAGGTCGGTCATCACCTGGCGCACCGGTGCCGGCAGACCGAAACCGTCGTTGATCAGATCATTGAAATGGGGCTGCCAGCTTTTGTCGTCCAGGGCCACGCCACCGCACACCAGGCCGCAGATCACGCCATGGGCCTCGACGGCCGTCGCCATGAGGTCGTGCTGTGCCATCAGGTCCGCCACGGCGGCGTATTTCAGGGGGTTTGTTTTGCTCATCTAGGATCCGCTCAAAGTTCAGGCAAATATGCAGAATTTATGGCCGAGATCCTAGCATTCTCCCCCTGCCAGAGCCAGCAAGGCCTTGAAACTTCTGCATCTGCGCTATATAGTCCCGCCCAGTTGTCCACGTGGATATAGGCGGAAATCAGCCCCGCCGTATTGAGGAAGGCATGAGCATAGAGGCCGTAGAAATCGTCATTCTGGGACGTCCCTACAAGGTGTCCTGTCCCCTGGGACAACAAGATGCCCTGCGCCAGGCCGCCGACCAGCTGACCGACAAGCTCATCGAGCTTCGTCAACGTTCCAAGGTCTCCAGCAACGAACAGCTGGCCGTCATGGCAGCGCTCAATTTCTGTCATGAGCTCTGCCTTGAAAAAGAGAAAAACCACCAATACTCTGAGACCATGGACAAGCGGATCAAGATGCTGCAACGCACCATCGAAGCCGCCTTGATCGAGCACGGACAATACGGTGAATCCAGCGAAGAGGCGCAACAGCCCTAATCGCACCGAGTTTTGAAATTCCCTGGAGTGTTTGTCAGCCGGTTCAAGTCCCCGAGCCGATATTCATACCAAACAGGGGGTCTGCCTTCTGGCTATTGAGCATGCTCGGCCCGACCGAGAAGCCTGCGGCCAGATTAGATCTCCGCCTTGAACCGACGGTTCAAGGGCCCAAACCGGCAACGGCATCTCCGGGGTACCTATCCAAAAAAGCCCGTCATCACGACGGGCTTTTTCTTTGCCTGCGCGGCAACCCCCTTCCACTCCCCTGCGGCGTCTCGCCACCCGGCAGGAGGCAGTAAAAAGCCCGCCAACGGGGCGGGCTCTTGGCCGTGTCAGACGGCCATCTGCTCGTGGGGCGCGCCGTGGTGGCGCAGCCACACAAAGCTCAAGGCCACGATCAGCACCATCACCGTCATGATGGCCCCCAGGGTCACCTGCCCCGTCATCGGGAAGCTGGCGGCCAGCAGGGTTACCACGCCAGCCCCCAGATTCTGCATGCCCCCGAGCACGGCTCCCGCAGTGCCGGCCTGGCCCGGGAAGGGCTCGATGGCACAGGAGGTGGCGGTCGGATAGAGAATGCCGCTGCCAATGAAGTAGACCGCAGCCCCGCCCACCAGGGAGGCAGCGCTCACCATGCCGAGCAGCCCGGGTACCAGGATGATGAGCGACCCCAGGGCCAGGAAGGCGATGCCAAGGCGCATCAGCTTGCCCTGGCTCAGGCGAAAACTCAGTCTGGCGGAGAGCCAGGCGCCGAACAGATAACCGGGCAGCGGCAGCACGAACAGCACGCTGACGGTGCGGGCACTCAGCTTGAGCACGTCCCCCAGCAACACCCCTGCCGCCGCCTCGAACACCGCGAGGCCGGCAAAGGTGGCCATCAGACAGAGCAGGTTGCCCTGAAAGCGCGGGTTGCCGAGCACATGACGATAGGCGGCGCCCACCCGCAGCGAATGCTGGCGGGCGGATGCTGGCAGCGTCTCGCCAAACCAGGCCAGCAGCGCAAGGGTGGTCAGGGCACCAAAACCGAACAGGAACCAGTAGCCGGCACGCCAGTTGAACAGCTCGGTGAGCCAGCCGCCCAGCACAGGTGCCAGCAGAGGGGAGAAGATGACCCCCATGCTTACCAGGCTGTTGGCACGGTTGAGCTCGGCACCACTGTAACGGTCGCGCATCACGGTCCGGCTCATGGCGCCCCCTGCCCCGGTGCCCAGCCCCTGGATCAGGCTGCCCGCCAGCAAGGCGGTGAAGCTCGGGATCAGCTGGATGGTGAGGGTGCCGACCAGGAAGATCATCATGCCGATGATGAGCACAGGGCGACGACCGATGCGATCCGACAAGGGGCCATAAACGAACTGGGAGAGGCCGTAGGGAATGAGGTAGCAGGCCATCACCGCCTGCAGCTGGCCGGAGGCCACATGGAAGTCCCCCGCCATCATGGGAATGGAGGGCACATAGAGGGTCTGGGTCATCTGACCCACGGCGACCATCAGAATGGTCAGGAAAAACAGGGGATAGAAGCTGTGCCGATACATACTGTCGTCCGAAAAAGATCAAAAAGCCGCCACCCTCCGGGCAGGGATCTGCAGGAGGTGTCTGACAAAGGTCGTTGAAGAGGAACAAGGCGGAGGACCCGCACCCGCCAGCAGCAGGACGCTCTCTGGCTTGGGATAATCTTAGTGATTCATATCACAAAAAACGAACGAAACTTTATAATCTGCTTTCCCAAGTTTTTCTAATGCGACGGGGCCCAAGGCCCCGTCACTGTCATCTCATCATGGGGGAAGGATTCATCCTGTCCCCTCTTTACCCCACTCTTCTCACCTCGGCCGACGCGCCTTCGAACATGGGGGTACCCGCCTCCCCCAGTCTCAGACAACGAGGAGCAACCTTGTCGGCCAGCCCCTCGTCATGGGTCACCAGCAGCAGGGCGCAGCCTATCTCTCCCAGTTCCTCCAGCAGACAGGCGATGGTCTGTTGCTGGCTCAGGGGATCGAGCCGGGACGTGGGCTCATCGGCGAACAGCAGCACGGGGCGCAGCAACAGGGCCCGGATAAGCGACAGCCGCTGCAGCTCCCCTCCCGAGACCTGGTTTGGCAGGCGTGTCAGCAGCCGTTCATCCAGCCCCAACCGGGCCAGATAGTCGACAAGCCGATGGCGAGGCAGCCTGTGCAGACGCAGCACATCATCGAACTGGGTGGCGAGGCGCACTCGGCTTGCAAAGGCCTGCACCGGATCCTGATAGAGCTTCTGCCAGCGGCAGGGGGCTATCCCTTCCCGGCGCAGCACCTCCCCTTGCAGGGGGCGTTGCAGACCCAGCAGCACGTTGCCGAGGGTGCTCTTGCCCGCGCCGCTCGGCGCCATGATGGCCATTCGCTCCCCTTGCGCCAGGGCAAGGTCGAGCCCCGTGAACAGGGGTTGATCCCCATATCCCATGGCAAGCCCCTTCCCGCGGATGAGCCAGTCACCGGTGGGAGGGACAGCCGCCTCGGGCCAGGCGGAGGGCTCCGCCGCCAGCAGGGCCCGGGTATAGGCATGGGATGGCGTGTGCAGCACACGCTCGGCGGGCCCCTGCTCCACGATCTCTCCTCCCTTGACCACCAGCACCCAGCCCCCCAATGCGCGAGCCAGGGAGAGATCATGGGTGATGGTCAGCAGATGGCGTCCACGGGCCAGGTAGCCCAGCAACAAGGCACCCAGCCTGGCTGCGGCCCGGCTGTCGAGCCCCTTGGTGGGCTCGTCGGCCACCAGCAGACGGGCCTCCCCCAGGGTGGCGGCGGCAAAGGCCGCACGCTGGGCCATGCCTCCCGAGAGCTGGTGTACAAAGGCGCCCTCCCGCCCGGCCAGTCCAAGCCGCTCGAGGGCGGCGCGGGCCCGCGATCGGGCCTCCTTGCCCCCTGGCAGCCGCCCCTCCTCCACCTGGGCAAGCAACCCCATGGTGGGATCCAGCGCCAGCACCGGCTCCTGGGGCAGCATCGCCAGCTCCCGCCCCCAGAGAGTGCGCAGACGAGGCGTGTCGGCCAGGTTGTGATGGCGGCCACCCGACACCATCTCGCCCCGGCCTATCAGGGGGGCTGGCAAGGTCCCCATCAGGGCATGAGCCAACAGGGATTTGCCCGAACCGCTCTCCCCGATCAGGGTCAGGGCGGTGCCGGGATGAATGGTGAAATCCAGCGCCTGCAACAGGGTTTTCTGGCCATCATCGACCTGCAACCCCTTGATATGAATGGCCGTCATGAGGTGGCTCCTTGTGAAGATGGCATGTCAAGGCCGCGCGTCTGATGAAGCAGCACCAGGGCCAGCAACATCAGCCCCATGACAAGAATGGGGGCCAGTAACAGACGGGGAGCCTCCTGATAGTGGGGCAGCGCCTCCGTCATCATCAGCCCCAGCTCGGGCGTTGGCGGCTGAATGCCCACTCCGACAAAGCCCAGGGTAGAGAGGGTTAGAATGGCACCCGCTAGGCCGAAGACCATCATGGTGAGCAACTGGGGGGCGAGCTCGGGCCAGAGATGGCGCCGCACCACATGGGCATGGCCGAATCCCAGCAGACGGGACGCCTCCACCTGGGGCGAGGCGAGCAGCCCCCGGCTGCGGGCACGCACCACCCGGTAATACTCCACCCACTGGGCCATGGCCAACCCGAGATAGAGGATGGCAAAGCCACCCTGGGCCATGGCGGAGAAGAGCAGCACCAGCAACAGGCCTGGCAGGGCCAGCACGCCGTCGGCCAGGCTGCGCAGCAGACCGTCGACCCAGCCGCCGCGCCAGGCCGAGAGCCAGCCCAGCAATGACCCCAACAGCGCCGCCGTGATGACGCACAGCAGTCCCAGCAGCAGGGAGAGCCGGGTCGCCGCCGCGAGGCGCGCCATCAGGCTGCGCCCCATCTGATCCCGCCCGAGGGGCTCCTGCCAGGAGGGATCAGCCAGAAACTGTGCCAGATCCTGAGCCGCCGGATCGGGCCAGAGCACGGGGCCCAGCAGGGCAAACAGCACCACCAGCAGGAGCAGGCCCAGCCCCGTTTTGACAGACAACGACATGATCAGGACTCCTTGGGACCACGGGGGTCAATGGCAAGACAAAGCAGGTCGGTGAGGGTATTGAGCAGCACGAAGAGCACCGCCAGCACCAGCACGGTCCCCTGAACCATGGGGATGTCGCGCCAGAAGATGGCGTGCACCAGCGCATGGCCGATCCCGGGCCAGGCAAACAGGCTCTCGACCACCACGACCCCCTCGATGAGCAGCACCAGCTGCACGCTGGTGTAGGCGATGATGCTGACCCCGGTGTTGCGCAGACCGTGGCGCCAGAAAACCCGGGCCGGCGAAAGCCCCTTGGTGAGGGCAAATCGGTAATAACCGGACTGCACCACGGTGAGCACGCTTTCACGCACCACCCGGGAGAGCACGCCGGAGAGCCCCAATCCCAGGGTCAGGGCGGGCAGCAGCAGGTTGCTCCCCTCCCCGTGCCCTGCCGCACTGACCCAGCCCAGCTCCACCGAGAGCATCACCATGAGCACCAGGCCGAGCAAGAAGGGGGGCAACGCACGCATCAGCACGCTCCAGCCCAGGGTCAGGCGATCACACCATCCCCCCGGACGCAGCGCACTCAGGCTGCCAAGCGGCAGCGCCACCACCAGCGCCAGCACCACGGAGGCGCTCGCGAGCGTCAGGGTGGCGCCCAGGTGATGACCCACGTCGGTGGCGACCGGTGCGCCCGTCACCAGGGAGCTGCCGAGATCCCCTTGCAGCAAGGCCCACAGCCAGTCGCCAAAACGGGCAAGGGCCGAGCCGGCCAGCCCCAGCTCGCTGCGCACCGCGTTGGCCGTCTCGGCGATGACATAGTCATAGCCATAACGACCCGCCGCGATACGAAA
The DNA here is from genome assembly GCF_022869435.1 of Aeromonas sp. LsrichE-8G. Lineage (NCBI taxonomy): Bacteria > Pseudomonadati > Pseudomonadota > Gammaproteobacteria > Aeromonadales > Aeromonadaceae > Aeromonas > Aeromonas sp. LsrichE-8G. Next base: position 18,079 of record NZ_JALIHH010000046.1, on the reverse strand, counting down.
GGCGATGTCTCCGGGCAGAGACTGCACCATCAGAAAACAGAGTCCGGCCACCAGCAGGGCAACCACCAGCGCCTGCACCAGACGCTGACCCAGTATCCCCATGACGCGAGACAAGGGTGTCGCTGTCATCGTGCGCTCCATGTCAACCTGTCCAGGCCATAGCTGCGCTCCTGGGGATCGAGTTCAAACCCCTCCAGCCCCCGACTGACCGCCGCGCTCTGGCGGTACCAGGCGATGGGCAGGAGCGGCAACTCCTGTTGCAGTGTCGTGGCTATCTCCCGGCGAGCCGCAGCGGCGTCTGTGGGCGACAAGGCTTGCGTGGCAAGGCGGGTCAGCGTTTGCGTCATGGCCGGGGAATGCCAGTTCATCACCCCCCAGTCCGCACCGGCAGGGGCCAAATCCCCCAGCAAAGTGACCAAGGGATCCGGTACCAGGGCATAATTGCGGGCGTAGAGACCAAGCTGGAGCGAGCCGTCCTGATGGCCCGCCGGGATCTCGCTCGAGTTGCCCACCGCCACCTTGAGATCCACCCCCACCGCCTTCCACTGCGCCTGCAGTGCCGTGGCGAGGAGCGGCAGCTCCGGACGGTCAGGGAAGGTACGCAAGGTCAGGGCGAAGCGCTCTTCCCCCTTGCGCAGCACACCGTCCTCCCCCGGCTGCCAGCCTGCCGCCGCGAAGGCCGCCCGGGCCGCCTTGACGTCATAGGCAAGCGGCGTCAACCCGAGCTGGTGCCACTCCCCCAGAGTGGGGGGAAAGAGCTGGGTTGCCGCCATCTCCGGATCCCGCAGCAGGGCGGCTGCCATACCACGACGATCGATGGCGAGACTCAAGGCACGGCGCACCACCGGATCGCTCAGACGGGGATCGGCGCCATTGAGCTTGAGCTGGATGGTCCGTGGCAGGGTGACCGAGGCGATGGAGACCCGTGACGCCTGCTGCAAGCGGCGGATGCTGACCGGATCCAGCCCCCAGGCGATGTCGGCCTGACCGCTCTCGGCCATCAGGGTGCGGCTCTCTGCACGCCCCACCGTCAGGTAGCTGACCTCCTCGATTGCGGGCCTGGCCCCCTGCCAGCCGTCGAAACGCACAGTCTCTATCCGCTGGGGTTGTTGCAGGCGGGTGATGCGGTAGGGGCCAGAGCCTATCACCTGGGTTACCTCCCCCTTGGCATCGTAGGCGGCCTTCGCCAGGATCTGAGTGCTGGGGTGGGCCAGCACGGCGGGCAGGGAGGCGAAGGGTTCGCTCAGGGTGACCTTCAAGACGCCATCTCCAGATCCGATGGACGCAATGGGAGTGCTGGTCATCACGCCGGGCTTGCGCCAGGCCTGTTGCAGGGCAAAAGCGGCCTGCTCGGCGCTCACCTCGCTGCCATCGTGAAAACGGGCCCCGGGGCGCAACGTGAATCGCCACTGCAGACCGTCATCGCTACGCGACCACTCACTGGCAAGCCCGGGTTGCAGATTGCCTTTCCCATCGACATCCACCAGGGTCTCCGCCACCTGCATGCGAGTAAAGAAGACCCCGTTGCTGGCGGGGTCGACACTGTGGATCTCCCAAGGCCCCACCATGGCAAGCGGTTTGCCATCGGCTGCAGTCGTTCCTGCCATCAGAGCCAGGGCGAACCACCCGGCTGCGGTGCATTTTTTTGTCATCCTTTCCATCCAAGCTTCATGTTCATCAACCAAAGATGTGGCGTTATAACATAACAATCAATCAGGGAGAATGACTTTTGATTTTTGATAAATGGCTTATTTGAAAGACAAAAAGCGACTGCGATGCAGATCGTCAAACAACGGGGAGTCAAAGGGGAATAAAAAAGATGGCCCGTCAGGGCCATCATGATGGCGTCAGCGAGTCACCATCTGCTGCGCCCGCTTGACCTGATCCTCGGGGCTCTCATTGCGCGGTGGAATGGTGATGCCCTTCTGGCAGGCGGGCCTGGCTTCCATGCGTGCCATCCATGCCTGCAAATGCACCAACCCCTCGATGGAGATACCACTCCAGTCGTGGATGCGCACCCAGGGCCAGGTAGCGATGTCGGCGATGCTGTACTCGTCCGCAAGATACTCATGGTGTGCCAGATGACCGTCGAGCACCTCGAACAGGCGTCGCCCCTCCTTCTGGTAACGCTCGATGGCGGCCGGGATCTTCTCGGGGAAATAGCGATAGAAGACGTTGGCCTGCCCCATCATGGGACCGACGCCCCCCATCTGGAACATCAGCCACTGGATGGCCTGGGAGCGACGCTTGGGATCCTGCGGCAGCAACTTGCCGGTTTTTTCCGCCAGATAGAGAAGGATGGCGCCGGACTCGAACACCGCGAAGTCACCATTGTCCCGATCGACGATGGCCGGGATGCGGCCATTGGGGTTGATGGCCAGGAACTCGGGCTTCTTCTGCTCCATGGTCGCGAAATCAAGGGGAATGACCTTGTAGGGCAGCCCCAGCTCTTCGAGGGCGATCGACACCTTGAACCCGTTGGGCGTGGCGGCAGTGTACAACTCTATCATCTTGGACTCCTTGAACGTTCAGGGGAAAGGATCAGGCCTGGGCGCTGGACCGGGCACTTACCCGGTCATGCCAGTCCTGCAAATGGGGCTGTTCGGGGGTGATACGCAGGCCAACCACCTTGCCAAAATCAATGGTACAGAAGGCAAGAATGTCGGCGATGGTGAAGCGTTCCCCCGCAATATAGGGCACCTCGGCAAGACGGGCATCGAGCTTGTCAAACCAGATCTGAGCCTGTTGCTTGCACTCCTCCCCCCATTCGGGGAAGACCCTCTCCCGGTCTTTGTAAAAACCGGTGATATGACGAAACGCCATACCGGTCGGCAACCAGAGGTTGAACTCGATGAAGCGACTCCACATCTCTATGGTGGCGCGCTCCAGCGCGGTGCTGCCAAACAGGTTCGGCTCGGGGTGGAGCTCTTCAAAATAGCGGCAGATGGCCAGGGTTTCACTCAGACAGGTTCCGTCATCGAGTTCCAGCACAGGAATGCGCCCGGCCGGGTTCTTGGTCAAAAAGGCGGGCGCCAGGTTTTCCCCCGCCCCCAGATCGACCTGTTGATATTCCATCTCGATCCCCTTCTCCGCCAGAAACATTCTGACCCGACGGGCATTGGGGGCTCGTCTCAACTCATAAACCTTCATGTCACCTCCGTCGACGAACACACGGTGAGCCGCTGCACAGGCCATAGCAAAGCGGCACAATGTCGGTCAGTTATGACAAATATTGTGCCGCTTGAACAGCCCGCATCGAGGGGGAGATGATTAGCTGCTCAGTACCCCTGGTTGGCGCTGGCGCAGCAAGATAAGACGGGAAAGCAGCGGGAAATAGGATTCAAACTTGCTTTGCAGCGCCAGGCTGCAGGCAGGATCCGCCAGTTCGGCCTCATCCAGCAGAATACCGTTGGAAACGAAATAAAAATGCGGATCCCGGACATCCGGCCCCTGTGGAGTATGTTCATACTGTCGATGCACCAACAGGGGAAGCACCGGCAATCCCAGTGCACTGCCTCCTGCTGGCCAGAGCGGAACAGGCCAGGCAGCCCCCTCTTCTTCCAGCAGCAGGATCGCCGCTTCGTCCTTCGACGGTTGCCACTGCTGGGGCTGCGCCACCCGGACCTCGGTGACATAATCGCTCTCTTCGCTGGCGGCACGCAGTGCGGCCAACACACCCAGAGTCGTCGGCGACGACGGTTTCTGACTGACTAATGACAGATTCATGGCTCATATCCCTATGCTCACCACAGCCTGTTATCCGGCTGTCGCGATAAGACTAGTTGATTACAGGTCTTTATTGGAGCCGTCAGATCTGTCAGTCACCACCCTGACCGAATGAGGGCATAGCAGTTGCTATTCCCGAATATCTTGGTAAGATGTCGCGTCCTTTTATCCCCCGTTCTTTAACATCCAGTGGTGAACCTATGCATCCGATGCTGAATATCGCCGTGCGCGCTGCGCGCAACGCCGGTCAAGTAGTAGTAAAAGCCTTTTCTCAACCCGAGAACATCGAGGTTATCCAGAAAGGCAGCAATGACTTCGTGACCAACGTTGACCGTGACGCCGAAGCGGCCATCATTCACACCATCAAAAAATCTTACCCGGAACACAGCATCGTTGCTGAAGAGTCTGGCGAGATTGCCGGTACCAATCCGGACTACCAATGGATCATCGACCCACTGGATGGCACGACCAATCTGGTCAAGGGCATTCCGCACTTTGCCGTTTCCATCGCTCTGCGCGTCAAGGGCAAGACCGAACAAGCCGTTGTCTACGATCCCATCCGTGACGAGCTGTTCACTGCCACCCGCGGCAGCGGCGCCCAGCTGAACGGCTACCGCATCCGTGTCGGCAAGGCCAAAGAGCTCTCCGGCACCATCCTGGCCACCGGGTTCCCGTTCAAGCAGAAGCACCACATCGAACCCTACCTGAAGATGTTCCAGAGCATGTTCATCGAGTGTGCCGATATCCGTCGTGCTGGCTCCGCCTCGCTGGATCTCGCCTATGTGGCCGCTGGCCGCGTCGACGGTTTCTGGGAAATCGGCCTGAAACCCTGGGACACCGCCGCCGGTGAGCTGCTGGCCAAAGAAGCCGGCGCCATCGTCACCGACTTCGTCGGTGGTCACAACTACGAAAACTCCGGCAACATCGTGGTGGCCAACCCCCGCGTGCTGAAAGAGATGCTCGGCAAGATCCGCGAAAACCTGCCGGAATCCCTGGCCAAGTAATCCCGGATACCCGCGAAAAAAATGCCAGTCGGTTCGCCGACTGGCATTTTTTATTCCTGACTACAGCGAAAATGCCGCCCCTCTCGATGACTCAACGGGATCAGATAGTGCCGTTGCGTCCCATGTTGATCACCACCCGGCGGTTCTTGGCTCGGCCAGCTTCCGTTTCGTTGGAGGCCACGTGCTGTTTCTCACCGTGCCCTTCCACCGAGATCTTGCCCTCCTCGATGCCGAGATCCACAAACACCTGCTTGATGGCATCCGCCCGCTTCTCGGAGAGCTTCTGGTTTGGCCAGCGGCCGCCATAGCTGTCGCTGTAGGCGTCGATCACCACCACATCGATGCTCTTGTCTGCCTTCACATAGTCACCGATCATCGCCAGCCGTCGCTTGGAGGCCGGTGACAACTGATCGCTGTTCTTGTCATAGGAGAGTACGCTGAAGGCGATGTCGTTGAAGCTGTAGGGCAGCAAGCCACTCAGGCAGTCCATGAACGCCTGGTACTTCACCCTGAAATTGACCGACGAGAGCGATATCCGCACCGGCCTGTCCTGACGATACCAGTCGCGATACTGGAAAGTCGGCATACGCCCTCCTTCCAGCTCGTCCAGCATGGTCCAGGCGGTCTGCCCCGCCACCAGGCCGTCAAACTGCTGATAGAACTGCAACTGGCTGATCTGTCGCCCGGCCACCCCGGGACGCCAGCTGGGGGGCATGATCCCGAGGCTCACTGTCTGGGTACGCGCCTGGGGTCGCTGCCCCTTGAGCTCGAAATCCAGATTGATCTTGCGCCCGGCCCGGCTGACAAAGGCCCCGGTTCCCCAGCGGGGAATAGGATGCTCCAACCTGCACTCCACCTGGGTATCAGAGGTCAGACGCCAGACGGATTGATCCAGACCGGCGCCAAATTCGGTCACGCCCGCCTGCAACTGCATACTCACTGATATGCTGATCAACCCCAACACCCAAGCATTCAACGGCTTGTCCTCCACACTATCTCGAATTATCTATCGGCAGCGGCAGGACAAGCTTTAGGTCAAAACGCTCAGTGGGGGGAAGAAGGGGCCATCAGCTTGAAGCTGGCGATGCGTCCCGCCAGATCCCGGGCCAGGGCATCCAGTTCGGCACTGTGTTGTTGCAGGGTATGGGAGTGCTGGCGATGGGCCTCATACACGTCACGGATGGTCATCACGTTTTGCTGGATGTCGTCGGTCACGTAACGCTGCTCCTCGGTGGCGGTGGCCACCTGGGCCGTCATGTCGCTCACCTTGCGCACCTCGTTGACGATGTCGGTCAGCTCGCTCCCCGCCCGTTTGGCCTCCGTCACGCTAAGGCCGGCCTGTTCGGTCCCCGTGTGCATGGCAGCCACCGCCTCGTTGGCCCCCTGGCGCAAGCGGCCCAGCATCCGCTCTATGTCATCCGCCGCCTGCTGGGTACGGGAGGCAAGCGCTCTCACCTCGTCGGCCACCACCGCAAAGCCGCGCCCGGATTCACCGGCACGGGCCGCCTCGATGGCGGCATTGAGGGCCAGCAGGTTGGTTCTGTCCGAGATCTGCTTGATGAGGCTCAAGGCCTCCCCCACCGACTCGGTATCCCGATGCAGGCTGTCCACCAGGTGCCGGGTATCCACCAGCGTGCCCGCCACCTGCTGGATGGTGTGGATGGTCTGATCCACCTCCTTGTCACCCTGCTTCGCCCGGCCGATGGCCTGCTGAGTCGCCTGGGAGGTCTGGGTGGCGTTGCGGGCAATCTCCGCGACAGTCGATGCCATCTCGGTGGCGGCAGTCGCCACCAGATCCACCTGCCCGCATCCCCTGACTACGCCAGCATTCACCTCGGCAATGACCTCGGCCGAGCTGGCGGCGCTGCGTATCAGCACGTCACAGGAGTGGCGCACAGCCAGCAGCAAACTTTCCAGATGCCCGAGGAAATGGTTCAGATCCCGCGCCAGGGCACCCAGCTCATCCCCGGATCGCCAGTCGACCCGCACAGTCAGGTCGTTCTCCTGCACCAGGCGCTTGAAGGTCTGGTGCAGGGCCATGAAGCCCAGATGCAGATCCCGCACCACCCGCCAGCAGACGAAGCTGGTCAGGACGATGCACAGCAACACGCCAGCCGCCCCCCACCAGAAGTCACCGGCACTCCCGACCCGCATCTGTTCAACCCGCTCGAAGAGCTGTTGATAGAGGCTGTCTTCTATCTCCTTGAGCAGGCCTATCTTGTCGGTACTCAAGGCAAACCAGGCCTCCGCATCGACACCAAAACCGCCGCTTGCCGCCTTGTCCAGGGCCAGTTTCTCCATGGCGGCCACCTTGGCCACCACGGGTGAGGCGAGGCTGTCGTTCAGCAACTGACGCTGGGCTGGACTCGCCACCGCCTGGAAACGTTCGAGATAGGTGTTCTGGGCCGCCAGCAGGGAGATGAACTGCTGCAACAGCGCAGGCGTGAAGCTGTCACGGCCAAAGACGTTGCTGAGCGTCGCCCGCTCCAGGCCCGCACGCTCCTTGCTCTGCAGGAAGGCGGCGTAAGCATTGGTCTGCAGGGCGATGGTGGCATCCATGCTGTCGACGCTTATCTTGTCCACTACCGCCAGCAAGGCGGTCACGAGGCGGGTATAGAAGCCGACCTGTTCCGCCACCTCGACCCCCAGGGCGCTGACCCGCTCACGCATGGCGGTGAGTCCCGCCACTCCCTGCTGCACCTCGGTCAGCGCCAGCAAGGCAGGATCCTGATGAAAACGCTGCAACAGGCGGTCCACCACCTTGCGCTGGGCAGGCAGCGCATCGCGAAACTTGCTGCCGCCAGAGCCGAGGAAGCCGGCCGACATGCCGCGCTCCCGTTGCAGCTCATGGGCCAGCTGCGCCGCCTCCTTCACCACCGCCAGCGCGACCAGGGCGCCGCTCATCTCCTGTTCGACCCGATAACGTTCATAGATGTACCGGCCTGAGAAAAACAGCAGGGCCAACAGCGGCAGACAGACCACCAACATCATCTTGTGTGCCAATCCCAGCTTCTTCATCGTCCTCTCCCTCCATGGTTGACGTCGCCCATTATAAGCACAGGTGTTTCAAAATGGCCCTCTTGCCGTCCCATGGCGGCAGATAAGGGACAAGGGCACGCTTTTTTGCCATAATACCGCCTCCTTTCACGCCGACCGAGATACCATGACCGACGCCGTTCACACCCTCAAGGGCCGTTTTCGCGGCTTTTACCCCGTCGTCATCGATGTTGAAACCGCCGGATTCAATGCCAAGACCGATGCCCTGCTGGAAATAGCCGCCCACACCCTCAAGATGGATGAGCAGGGCTGGCTCGTCCCTGACCAGATCTTCCATTTTCATGTCCAGCCCTTTGAGGGCGCCAATCTGGAGAAAGCGGCGCTGGAGTTCACCGGCATCGACCCCTTCAACCCGCTGCGGGGCGCGGTGGACGAGAAGGAAGCACTCACCGAGATCTTCAAGGGGGTGCGCAAGGGCATGAAGGAGCAGGATTGTGGTCGCGCCATCATAGTGGCTCACAACGCCACCTTCGACCACGGCTTCGTGATGGCCGCCGCCGAGCGGGCCGGCCTCAAGCGCAATCCGTTCCACCCCTTCGCCACCTTCGACACCGCCGCCCTCTCGGGTCTTGCCCTGGGGCAGACGGTGCTGGCCAAGGCCTGTCAGAGCGCCAATATCCCCTTTGACAACAAAGAGGCCCACTCGGCCCTCTACGACACCGAGCGCACCACAGAGCTCTTCTGCCACATCGTCAATCGCTGGAAGAGCCTGGGAGGCTGGCCTCTGGCCAACCCGGATGAAACGACGGACACCGAAGACGAGGGCTGAACACTCCCAGCCCCTGCCCAGACAGGCTGCCCATGGCAGCCTGTCTGCATGAGGGGACCTGTCTGGGCAAGGAATAAGGGCCATTTTCCCGGTTCCCGTTCACCGCCAGCAGAAGATGCGTCCCTTGGCCGGGATCTGCCGATTTTTTTCTCGACATTTAGCCTGTTTTTCGCAAACTAGCTGGCTTTCACACGACTGACAGCAACACAATCCATAAGGAAATCAAATGAATCCTGTTGTTATCGCGGTGGCGCTGATGCTGGTGCTCAGCCTGCTGCGGATCAATGTGGTGGTCTCCCTCGCCATCGGTGCCATCGTGGGTGGCCTGCTCGGCGGACTCTCCCTCGAGCAGACCCTCAGCACCTTCACCGGCGGCCTGGGCGGCGGTGCAGAAATCGCCCTCTCCTACGCCATGCTGGGGGCTTTCGCGGTAGCCATCTCCCGCTCCGGCATCACCGATCTGCTGGCCCGCAAGGTCATCAACCAGCTCGGCAAGGATGCCAGCAGCACCCGCATTCTCTGGGTCAAGAGCCTGCTGCTCACCTCGGTGCTCGCGGTCTCCATCTCCTCCCAGAACCTGATCCCGGTGCACATCGCCTTCATTCCCATCCTGATCCCGCCGCTGCTGCATGTCATGGCCCAGATGCAGATCGACCGCCGTCAGGTGGCCTGCGTCATCACCTTCGGCCTGACCGCTACCTACATGCTGCTGCCGGTGGGCTTTGGCGGCATCTTCCTGAACAACATCCTGGCCAAGAATCTCGTCGACAACGGCGTACCGGTGGAATTCAGCCAGTTGCCCCTGGCGATGGCCATCCCGGTATTCGGCATGTTCCTCGGCCTGCTCATCGCCGTCTTCTTCAGCTACCGCAAGCCGCGTCAGTATGATCTGGAGAAGATCCTGGCCGCCGAACCCGAGACGGTCGAGCTCAATCTCAACCACATCTGGGTCGCCCTGCTGGCCATCGCCGTGGCACTCGGTCTGCAACTGATGACCAACAGCATCGTGCTGGGGGCGCTCGCAGGCTTCATCATCTTCACCTGCGGCGGCGTCATCAAATTCCGCGAGAGCCAGGATGCCTTCACCCAGGGTGTGCGCATGATGTCCCTCATCGGCTTTATCATGATCTCGGCCGCAGGCTTCGCCGCCGTCATGAAGGAGACCCACGGGGTGGAGAGTCTGGTGCAGTCCGTCTCCAGCATGATGGCAGGTCACAAAGGACTGGCGGCCTTCCTGATGCTGCTGGTGGGCCTGCTCATCACCATGGGGATCGGCTCCTCCTTCTCCACCGTGCCCATCATCGCCACCATCTATGTGCCCCTGTGCATCCACCTCGGCTTCTCGCCCATGGCGACCATCGCCCTGGTGGGCACCGCGGGCGCACTGGGTGACGCGGGCTCCCCCGCCTCCGACTCGACGCTCGGCCCCACATCGGGCCTCAATGCCGACGGTCAGCACGACCACATCTGGGACAGCGTGGTGCCAACCTTCATCCACTACAACATCCCCCTGGTGATCTTCGGCTGGATTGCCGCCATGGTGCTCTGAGACCATCCCGAGCAGACAGACAAAAGGCGACCCCGAGGTCGCCTTTCTTGTCTTGCACATGCCTCAGATGGCCGGTTGCAGCCCCCGCCTGCTGGCCAGGGCGCAGAGACAGGCCACCAGGGCCAACCCCATGCCGGCTGCTCCCACCCCGATCCAGTGTCCCTGTTGCCAGACCAGCATCCCCAGGCTGGAGCCGAGGGTTCCCCCCAGGAACATGCCGGTCATGAAGAGGGTATTGATGCGCCCCCTGGCCTCAGGTCTCAGACCATAGATGCGCTGCTGATGGGCGATGAGTGCGCTCTGCACTCCGAGATCCAGCAAGATGACCCCGCACGCCAGCCCGGCCAGAGAGAGCCACAGCTCGAAGCAGATCCAGGCAAGCACCACCAGCACGGCACCGGCCAATACCACTGGTCTGGCCCCCAACCGATCCGCCATCCGGCCTGCCAGAGGGGCCGCCACCACCCCAGCCACCCCAATGACGCCGAACAGACCCGCCATGTCGGCCCCCAACCCATAGGCAGGTTCGGCCAGGTAGAACGCCAGCACGGTCCAGAAGGCGCTGAAGGAGGCAAACAGCAAGGCCTGGGTCAGGGTCGCGCGGCGCAAGGCGGGCTCCTCGCGCCACAGACCGACCAAAGAGTGAAGCAGACGGCCATAACCGAGGGGAGAGCGCGGCAATCCGGACGGTATCATCCTGGCCATCAGCAGGGCTCCCGACAGGGCCAGGGGAATGGCCAGCCAGAACATGGCGCGCCAACTGCCATAGGCGGTGACCAGGCCGGCGACGGTGCGGCTGAGCAGTATCCCGGCCAGCAGGCCGCTCATCACGCTGCCGACCACGGCACCACGGCGGGCGGGATCTGCCAGGGTCGCCGCCACCGGAACTATCTGCTGGGCCGCCGTGGCCCCGATGCCGAGCAGAACGGATGCCAGCATCAAGGTGGTGGCACTCGTGGCCGTGGCCGCCAGCAGGGAAGCCAGCGCGATCAGTGCAAACTGCCCCGGAATGAGCCAGCGGCGCTCGACCACATCGCCAAGCGGCACCAGCAAAAGCAGACCCATGGCATAGCCGAGCTGGGTCAGCATGGCGATCAATGGCATGCCCGAGTGCCCGGGAAAGTCCTGTGCCATCACCGCCAGCATGGGCTGGTTGTAGTAGATGTTGGCAACTGCCAGGCCGCATGACAGGGCCATGGCGAAGAGCAGGGAGGGCCCGGGGGTTGCGGCCCCTCCGGCAGAAGGCGATGTACTCATGATCTTCTCCTCGTGGTAGAAGGGCTCCCGCCAGGATACGGGCCCCATGCGCACAGCCTACCCGGGGAGCGTCGCCACCAGTAGAGCGGTGGGGACCATAACAGTTATTCCGCTGGCGTATGCCCCACGCCGGGCAGGCCGGTCACGAATGCCAGAAAGGCGCTCGCCTTGGCACCAGGCTGGCGACCTGCCGGGAGCAGGGTCCAGAGCTCCTGCATGGGCAGTTGCCACTCCGGCAGCACCGCCACCACCTCGCCGCGGGCAAGCTCGGGGGCAAACATCCACTCCGAGGCGATACCGAGCCCCAGTCCTGCCAGCACGGCGGCGCGCATGCCTTCGGCCGCCGAGACCGTCAGCCTGCCTTCTCCGGAAACCACCTTCTCTTCGACGCCGCGGCGAAATCGCCACTGTTGCCCCACTCCGGGCCGTGGACTGTAAAGCACCAGATCATGCTGTTGCAGAGCCTGAGGGGTCTCAGGCTCTCCTTTGGCGGCCAGATAGGCCGGCGTCGCCAACACCCGCATGTCGCTTCGGGCGAGACAGCGGGCGACCAGCGACGAGTCGGCCTGTTTGCCGATCCGCAGAGCCACCTCGATGCCCGCCGAAATGAGATCCACATTGCCGTCATCCAGCAGGATCTCCAGATCCAGTCCCGGGTGAGCCGCCAGAAAACCGGCAAGATGGGGAATGATATGCAGGCGGGCGAAGGTGACGGGAGCGCTCACCCGCAGGCGTCCGCTCAGGCCCGCCCGGCATTGCTGCACCATGGCATCGGCCTCGTTGACCTGGGCCAGGATCTCTCTCGCCCGCAGATAGTAGGCCTCTCCGGCCTCGGTAGGCGCCAGCCCCCGGGTCGAGCGCAGCAACAGGCGGCTGCCAAGGTGCGCCTCAAGCTGGGCAATCAATCTGGAAACCGTGGGTTGCCCCATCCCCAGTCGGCGGGCCACCGCCGAAAACGAGCCGGTCTCCACCGCCAGCACGAACACCTCCATCACTCCCAAGCGATCCATCTATGGCTCCTCTGCCCTGTGGCACTGTTCGTGGCACAAGGTAGCACCGGGCATGCCCTCTCGCACCCTCGTTCTGGCAGGAGGCACAATAAAGCCACGTCATGGGCGGTCCTGCCATGGGAGAAAGGTGTCGGGATGAAATATCAACCAGGAACAATCGAACAGAGGGACTCGAAGACAAGGCTACAGGAGCTCGATTGCCCCAAGGCTAGCCCAGTGCCACTTCCTGAATGGCGGCGCTGTGGGCGAAATAGCGGTGACAGAACTGCATGAACTCCGGCAGCGGCAAGGGACGCGAGTAGAAATAACCCTGGATCTCATCCACCCCTATGGTGAGCACCGCCTTGAGCTCATCGCTGTTTTCCACCCCTTCTGCCACGACACGCACCCCCAACTGATGAGAGAGGGTGGTGATGGTCTCGACGAAGAGCGCCTGCCGGGTGTCACTGTCGATCGCGGTGATAAAGGATCTGTCTATCTTGAGCTTGTCGAAATAGAGTTCACGCAGGTAAGAGAACGAGGACCAGCCGGTCCCGAAGTCATCGAGGGCCACCCGCACCCCAATCTGGCGCAGGGAGTGAATGATCTGCTTGCTCAGGGCGATGTCATCAAGGGCGATGGTTTCGGTCAGCTCCACTATCAACTGGTGCAGCCCCAACGGTCCATCTTCCATCTTCTCTTCAATCTCCCTGGCCAACCCCATGTTGAACATGGAGTTGGAGAGGTTGATGGAGATCTCGAGCGGTTCTAGTACCTCCTTCGGGAAGCCGGACAGGTCGATCTGCATGCGCCGGATGATCCAGCCCCCCAGCGCCTCACCCAACCCGTTCTCTTCTGCCAGCGAGATGATGTCGAGGGGGGCAATAAAGCCATATTCCGGATGATGCCAGCGGATCAGCGCCTCCGCCCCCAGCCTCACTACACTCTGGCCGCGCACGATGGGCTGATAGTAAAGGGCCAGTTGCGGGCATTGCGGGCAGTGGATAAGCTCCCGCAGCTCGGTCGACAGCCGGCGTTTGCGCTGATAGTGCTGATACATGCTGCTGGAGAAGAGCACATTGCGATTCAGCCGTTTGCGCTTGGCGCTGTCGAGGGCGATATCGGCAAACAACAGCATCTCTTCCGGTGAATGATCCGGTTTCACGTACTGGCTGGTGCCCATGAAGACCCGCACCCGGTGCGCCGGATCGGCAGCAAACACCAGATCCGCCAGCTCGCTGCGCAGTTGCTCCAGAAACGGGAAGCGCAGATAGGTGGGCATGGTGCCGGTGATGATGAGGGTGAACTCGTCACTGCCGGTACGGGCAACGAAGATCCCCTGGCCAGAGGCGGCCTTGATCCGCGCCGCAAGCCGTTTGAGCAAGGCGTCCCCCACTTCGTAACCCAGACTGTCATTGACCTCCCTGAAATGCCCCAGATCCATGAGGCAGACGGTGATGCTGCTGCGCCGACCGGGATGGCTGGTCCACTGCTGGAGGTGCTTGATGAGCGCCGCCCGGTTAGGGAGACGGGTGAGAGGGTCGTTCCACGCCAGAAAATGCTGGCGACGCACTTCGCGAAACAGCACCATCAACATCACCATGGTCGCCAACATCAGAAATCCCAGGATGAAGAAGTTCTGGGTTTTCGACTCGTTGAGCAGCTCGCGCTGGGCGATGGCAGAAGGCCCGGTGAAGTTTTTCACCATCACGTCCCGCACCCCGCGCATCTCGTCATCGAGCGCGGCCGTGAACATCTTGAGTGCAGGGGAATTCGGCTCCCCTTGCACCACATCCTGCTCATAGCGTTCGAAGAGAGCGAGGATCTTGCCGACCGCCTTGTCCGCACCGAATCGGGCCCTGACCGACTTTGCCTCCTCCCCGTGCAGGAAGACATCGAGCCGGTTCCAGGCAATGTCAAAGCGCTTGTTCATCTCCTCCCGGCTGGCGGCACCGGCACGATAGAGCTGCAAGCCCTCCTCGAAGGCGTGGATCTCCAGCTCGAGCTGGGCCAGTGCCCAGGCGGAGAGCTGGGTGTAGCGCGTCACCGCATTGAACGCGCGGTCATAGTTCCAGACCGACCAGAGGGTCACCCCCAAAAAGGTGGTCACCATCAGGATCAGGCTCAAGAACTTGCCGCGCAGCATCTTATTTGCTCTCCAGCGCCGTCAGCTGCCACACCATCCGGCTGTGATAGAGCTCCTTGTTGAGTTCGGGATGGTCGGTGAGGGGATAAATGACCCAGAGCGGCCCCTTGTTGCGCAGGGTCAGAGCCTTGCCATCCTGCTTCTCGGCCACCAGCACCGGGTACTTCTCCCCGTCTTCCAGCGGCAGTGCGGCCCAGTATTCATTGACCGCGAGGGCCTTGACCTCCTGGCTCTTGAGACCGTAGATCCTGACCAGGTCCCGCAGCAACACCCCGCGATAGAGGTGCTCCCCCTCGGTCCAGGGCGTCCCCGTCTTAACTTCCGTCTGCGGCAAGGCCTCAAACTCGGTACGGGTCAGCACCACCTCCCCCTTGCCATTGCAGCACCCCGCCCCCGCAATTCTGAAGAAGGGCTCCTCCGCCAACACCATACCCGACACGAGCCATCCAGATATCAGCAACACCTTGCCAAGCCACTTGCCCATCACGCACCTCCCTGTCATACGGTTTATTTATTCATCTCACTCTGCTGACTCATATGCAAACAACAGAATGCACCTTCAGACCAAAGTCGCAGTCGTTTGCAACCAGCAACTATCTCTGCGCCTTCCAAAAGTACCCAATCGCTTCCCAAAGAATGACACCAGGCGCCACCCCCAGGCAAATGGATTGCACCATTTTTCTTTCACTGGCTCCTCATCAAACCGGGTGCCCGCCACGGCCGGAGAAAGGTGACAGTCTTCGCTACGCATCTGAAAAACAGACACAAAAAAGGCCGCTCCATGGAGCGGCCTTCTCATCAGTGCAGTCAGGGTTTAGCTGTCGCGGCGCTTGTTGCCACCGAATTTGCGACCCTTGTCGAAACCGCCTTCACGGCGATCCTTGTTGAAGGGACGGTCACCCTGGGGACGGCGATCCTTGTTGAAAGGACGGTCGCCACGGAACGGACGATCACCACGGGGCGGACGGGGAGCAGTGTTGCCGCCGGCCGGCACTTCGGTGTAACGGGTGATCTGCAGCGGACGCTGACAGACACGGGCCTTCTTGATCACTTCCAGCACCTCGGCGCTCATGCCCTTGGGCAGATCGACGGTGGAGAAGTCATCGGCGATGTCGATGTTGCCGATGAAGCGGCTCTCGATGTTCGCTTCGTTGGCGATGGCACCCACGATCTGGCCCGGCTTGACGCCGTGATGGGCGCCCACGTCGACACGGTAACGCTCCATCTCCACGTCCGGGTTGTCTTTCAGCGGACGCGGTTCGAGGGACGGCATGCGACGGGCCGGACGATCGCCACGGTCACCGAAGTCACGACCGCCACGGTCGTTGAACTCACGACGCTCGAAGCCACCGCGATCGTTGCCAGCGTTGAACACCGGATCCGGAATGGAGTCATCCAGCAGCAGCGGTTGATCGCCCTGTACCAGCTTGGCCAGTGCAGCAGCCAGCTCCAGCGGATCGGCAGAGTCTTCTTCGATCAGCTCGTTCACCAGGTTGTGGTAGATCTCGAGCTCTTCACCCATCATGGTTTCGCGGATGCGCTCCTTGAACTTGGCCAGACGGTGCTGGTTGATGTCCTCGGTGCTCGGCATCTTCATCGGCTCGATGGCTTGACGAGTGGCGTGCTCGATGGCACGCAGCATGCGACGCTCGCGCGGCGCCACGAACAGGATGGCTTCACCCTTGCGACCGGCACGGCCGGTACGGCCGATACGGTGAACATAGGATTCGGTGTCGTAGGGAATGTCGTAGTTCACCACGTGGGTGATGCGCTCAACGTCCAGACCGCGGGCGACCACGTCGGTGGCGATCAGAATGTCCAGCTGGCCCTGACGCAGCTTGTCAACGGTACGCTCACGCAGCTTCTGCGGGATGTCACCGTGTAGCGCTTCACAGGCGTGACCACGGGCAGCCAGCTTGCCTGCCAGCTCTTCGGCGGCGTTCTTGGTACGCACGAACACCAGCAGGGCTTCGTAGGATTCCACTTCCAGCAGACGGGTCATGGCGTCCAGCTTGTGCAGACCGGTCACCTGCCAGTAACGCTGACGAATGGTGGTGGCGGTCGCGGTCTTGGAGGCGATCTTGATCTCTTTGGGCTGCTTCAGGTGCTTCTGGGCAACACGACGGATCTGCTCCGGCATGGTGGCAGAGAACAGGGCAACCTGACGACCGGCCGGGCACTGATCCATGATCCAGTCCACGTCGTCGATGAAGCCCATGCGCAGCATTTCGTCCGCTTCGTCCAGCACCAGGGCTTTCAGACCGGAGAGGTCCAGGTTCTTGCGACGGATCAGGTCCATCACGCGGCCCGGGGTACCCACGACAACCTGAGCACCGCGGCGCAGGGCGCGGGTCTGGGTTTCGTAGGAGGCGCCGCCGTAGATGGGCAGCACGTGGAAATCGGGCATGTGGTGGGCATAGCGTTGGCACGCCTCAGCCACCTGCAGGGCCAGCTCGCGGGTCGGGGCCAGCACCAGGATCTGGGTGTTGCGGTTACCAGCTTCCAGACGAGACAACAGAGGCAAGGCAAAAGCAGCGGTCTTCCCTGTACCGGTTTGTGCCTGCCCCAGCAGATCGTGTCCCGCCATCAGGTGGGGAATTGCTGCGGCCTGGATGGGAGACGGGCGCTCATAGCCCACGTCCTGCAGCGCTTTCAATACAGGCGCGGCCAGTCCAAGCTCACTAAAAAGGGGCAGTTGTTCGGTATCAGACATAGATTCTTCCAGATTAAGGCAGGCGGCTAACACCGCGGAATAGCAAAAAGGCGGCGATTATAGCGCCACTTTGTTCTGCTGTCTTGAAAAATGTGATAGGTGTCTCAAGACGTTGGCAATTATAGAGGGATCTCGCGACTATGGCTTGCTTATTTTTCACTCATGATGCGTTATTGCGGATCACGCTTCGCCAGAGTCCTTGTCCCGCTTGTGCTTGAGCACCGCCATGGTCAATCGGCTGGTGCACAATAAACGACCACGTTCATCGCGAATCTCGATCTGCCACACCTGAGTCGTCGCCCCCAGATGCAGCGGCGCGCAGCGCCCCGTCACCACCCCTTCCCGCTTGGCCCGTAGGTGATTGGCATTGACCTCCAGCCCCACGCAATAACTCTCCTCCCCCACCGCCATGTTGGCCGCAAGCGATCCCAGCGTTTCCGCCAGCACCACGGAGGCGCCGCCGTGCAGCATCCCGAGTGGTTGATGGGTGCGGTGATCCACCGGCATGGTGGCCTCCAGCCAGTCGGGGCCAAAGGCGCTATAGACGATGTCGAGGTGGGCCATCAGGGTGTTACGGGAGCTGGCGTTGAGCCCCTCCAGGCTCATGGGTTTGCGCCAGATGGGGCTGCTTTCTTGACTCATGGTGAGCGGACTCCTTGCGTGATCAACGGGTTATCGCTGCGCTGTAGCGGTAAGCCAGCAGTGTCGGCGAAAAAGGCGCAAAAAAAAAGGTTCTTCGCGGGATCTTGGGGAAGTGGAAGTTGACAGACAGGGTGCTGGTAAACTGGCTGTCTCCAAACACACCACCACCATCACCCTGCTGTCGCCGTGCATCATATTGATATTGCCTCCTTCTGGCCAGGTTATAC